>JALWWR010000059.1 GCA_026993045.1 Thermodesulfatator sp. | reverse complement strand
GGAGATCCCCATCTCCTCGAAAAACAGGTAGCCCGCTTTGAAAACCTTCATTTCCACGGCGAGTTCGCCTTCCTGGAAGTGGGGGAACACCGGATAGCCATGGTCCATTATCCCGAATTGGCCCGGGGGTTGGCCGCCACCGGTGAATACGACCTAGTGCTCTGTGGCCACACCCACGTGTGGAAGACCCTGCGGGTAAAAGACTGCTTGGTAGTCAACCCTGGGGAGCTTCTAGGCAAAGAGGGGGCTCCTACCCTAGCCCTTTATGATCCCGCCCGAAAAGAGGTGGAAAAGGTGGTCCTAGAATGCGGGTAGCGGTCGATACCGGGGGGACCTTTACAGATTTTGTAGCCGAGACCTCTGAAGGACTAAAACTCCACAAGGTCCCCTCTACCCCCGCCAACCCTTCCAAAGCCATCTTAAAAGGCCTGAGAGAGCTTAAAGGGCCTGAGCCCTTAGAAGAGCTTTTTCACGGCACCACTGTAGGTACCAACGCCTTTCTCACTCGGCAAGGGGCCAAGGTGGTCCTCCTTACCACTCAAGGATTTGAAGACGTTATCTTTATCGGTCGTCAGGCTCGTCCGGAACTTTATAACTTTGAGGTGGAAAAACCCCCGCCGGTAATCCCTCGTTCCCGGGTGCTAGGGGTAAGGGAACGGATTCTGGCCGGCGGCCAGGTGGCCCTCCCTCTAAAAAAAGAGGAGCTAGAGCGGGTAAAACTTTGGGTAAGCCGTAAAAAGCCGGAGGCGGTGGCCATCTCCCTTTTGCACGCCTACGCCAACCCTTGGCATGAAAGGCTTCTGGCGGAAGCCCTCTCGGATCTGGACCTGCCCCTTTCTCTTTCCTCGGAAGTGCACCCCGAATTTCGGGAATTCGAACGGACCTCCACCACCCTCTTGAATGCCTATCTAGCCCCAGTGGTCTTTCGCTATGTCCAGGAACTGTGTCAAAAACTTCCGGAGACCCGGATCTTTATTATGCAATCTAACGGAGGGCTACTTCCGGCCTTGGCGGTTCAGGACCGGGCCGTAATGACCCTCCTTTCAGGGCCCGCCGGAGGGGTGATGGGGGCCCTGCGGCTGGCTCAGAGCCTGGGTTTTGAAAGGATCCTCACTCTGGATATGGGAGGAACCTCCACCGACGTCTCTTTAGCCGAAGGAAAACCCCTTTACACCAAAGAATATCAAATTGAAGAGCACCCAGTGGCCTTGCCCTTGATTGATATCCACACCATTGGAGCCGGAGGCGGCTCCGTAGCCTGGTTTGACCCTGGAGGGGCCTTGCGGGTGGGGCCTCAGAGTGCGGGAGCGGATCCAGGCCCGGCCTGTTACGGGCAAGGAGGGCTTGCGCCCACGGTCACGGACGCCAATCTCCTGGCCGGCCGCCTCCTCCCGCATCGGTTTTTAGGCGGACGGAAACTTTTAAGACTCGACCTGGCCCGCAAGTCGGTAGAGGCCCTAGCTTCGGCCAAGAGCACCTCTCTCGAAGACCTCACCTACTCTATCTTGGAGATCGTAAACACCAATATGGAGGCAGCCTTACGGAAGGTTTCTTTAGAAAAAGGCTATGATCCCCGGGCCTTCGCGCTGGTCGCCTTTGGCGGAGCCGGGGGGCTCCATGCCACGGAGTTGGCGGCCCGGCTAGAGATCCCGCGGGTGCTGGTGCCCCATTACGCCGGGGTCCTTTCGGCCTTAGGGATGCTAGCCACCGAACCCCGATTTGATTTTTTTCTAGGTTTGTCCCTAAGAGAAAAGGTGGACTACGAAACCTTACAGGCCAAACTCGAAGAGTTAAAGTCCCGGGCCCTAAAAGAGCTTTCCCTTTGGGGCCTTAAGGAAGACTGGCGTCTAGAAGCCTGGGCCGATACCCGCTATCGCGGCCAGGCCTTCGAGATCGCCATCCCTTTAACCCCTTCTTGGGCCCAGGACTTTCACCGCGAGCACCAACGCCTCTACGGCTGGCAAGATCCTAAGCGCTCCCTGGAAGTCACCGCCCTCCGTTTGACCGCCACCGCTTCTCGCCCCCCTCTGCCCTGGCCGGAGTTTAAAGGAGGCACGGCGTTGAGCCCGGCGGAACACTCCCATCTCCTGCTTTCCCCCCGCCATCGGGTCCGCGCCCCGGTCTATCTCTGGGACCAGCTCCCGGTGGAGGCCGAATTTAAGGGGCCGGCCCTGGTGGTGGGAGAATATTCCACGGTCTACCTCTCCCCAGGTTTCCGGGGGGCCTGCGACCGGTTTGGTCACCTCCACCTCTACCTTTAAACCCCTAAGCCCTTTATTTTTCCCAAACCATTGCTTTTGGCCCAGGGCTTTTTACCATTAAAGAAAAGTCCTGCGGGAGGCCGCCATGGAACTCAAAAAGTTGGTCAAGATCTCGGATTATGAATGGGAGATACCCCCCAAAGGCGAGATGCGGGTGCCGGGAAGAATCATCGCCAGCCGGGAGCTGATCGAGGAAATGGACGAAAAGGTCTATGAACAAGTCTCGAACGTGGCCTGTTTGCCGGGAATTGTTAAGGCCTCCCTAGCCATGCCGGACGCCCATTGGGGCTACGGTTTTCCCATCGGAGGGGTGGCGGCCTTTGATCCTGAAGAAGGGGGCATCATTTCCGTAGGAGGTGTGGGTTATGACATTTCCTGCGGTGTGCGCACCCTCCGCACGGGCCTTACACGGGAAGAAGTTCTTCCTAAACTGGAAGACTTGATCGAGGAACTTTTTGCCACGGTGCCTTCGGGAGTGGGTTCGGAAGGGGAGATCCGTCTTTCGCCTCAGAAACTGGACGAGGTCTTGGTAGGCGGGGCCCGATGGGCGGTGGAAAAGGGGTATGGCGAGCCTGAGGATCTAGAATATATAGGGGAAAGGGGCTGTCTCCCTGGGGCGGATCCTTCCTGTGTCTCTTTAGAGGCCAAAAAACGCCAGCACCGTCAGGTGGGGACTTTGGGTTCCGGGAACCATTATTTGGAAGTCCAATATGTGGCTGAGATCTACGATCGCAGGATCGCGGAGGCCTTTGGTCTAGAGGAAGACGACGTGGTAATTACCATCCATTGCGGCTCCCGAGCCTTGGGGCATCAGATCGCCACGGATTATTTGCAGGTCTTGGCCCGGGCCGCCCGCAAATACGGGATTCCCATTAGGGAAAAGGAGCTGGTCTGCGCCCCCATCCGTTCCCCGGAAGGCGAAAAATACTTTAAGGCCATGGCCTGTGGGGTCAATTGCGCCTTAGCCAACCGCCAGGTTATCACCCATTTGGTCCGGCAGGTGGTGCACGACTTTTTTAAGACCGCCCGCGTTACCCTCCTTTACGACGTAAGCCACAACACCTGTAAAGTGGAGTGGCACGAAGTTAACGGGAAACGTAAAAAACTCTATGTCCATCGTAAAGGAGCCACTCGAGCCTGGGGCCCGGGCCGCCCGGAGCTTCCAGAACGTTATCGGCCGGTGGGTCAGCCGGTGATCATTGGGGGCTCCATGGGCACGGCCTCTTACATTCTCTGCGGCACCGCAGAAGGGGAGGAAAAGGCCTTTGGCTCGGCCTGCCACGGAGCCGGACGCACTATGAGCCGCCATCAGGCCCTTAAACTCTTCCGGGCTGACCGACTGGTAGAGGAGCTAAGGAAAAGGGGGATCATCGTCCGGGGGAAGAGCAAACGCGGCCTGGCCGAAGAGGCCCCTGAGGCCTATAAAGATGTAACCCGGGTTATTGAGGCTACCTGCCGTGCGGGTCTTACCCGCAAGGTGGCTAAACTCCGACCCCTGGGGTGTATAAAAGGATAGATCCGATCCTCCACCTTTTAAGCTCTAAAAAAAGGGCTTCGTGAAACGGCGGCTTGAAAAAATTGGGACCTTTTGAGATAGTTATCAGAAAGGATCCCTAAAGACCTTGGCCCTCCCTTGAGAGGAGGATTTTACAGAATCTAAAAACTTTGGTGAGGAGAGTCCCCATGGGTATGAGATCTTGGTGGACCAACATGAAGCTCTCTTATAAAGTAGGTTTGGGGTTTCTTTGGGTCTCCCTTTTGGTCTTGGTGGTTCTAGGAGGCCTGTGGTGGTTTCAGGAAAAAGAAATGGAGCGTTTCCGAAACAAAGTGGAGCAAGCTACCCAGGCCTTAGAAGAGATCCAAGAGATACGTTCCGGACATATCCGTTGGAAAGTCAACGTCCTCACCCATCTTCTAAATGAAGACCTCTCGGGCCTTAAACCTGATCTCACCTTCGAAAAGCTGCAAAAGTTCCGCCGTTTGAACTCTTTTGAGGTCTCGCCTTCAGTCTGGCAGACCTTAGAGAGCAGTGCTCAGGAGATCAACCAATTGATCCAAAAAATGAAGGAGGCCGAAGATATCGATGTAGCCATCGATTATTACAATTCCTTCCAAAAGGTCTCCAAGCGTTTTCTTTGGGAAGGCCTTGAAAAAATGCTGGCTGAATACCGGAATTTTGTAAAAAAAGAAAAGGAGCTCCTCCTTGAGAAAAAGAAGCTGGTAAGGAACGTCTATATCATTTTTGTGGGCTTTTTGATCCTCTTTATCCTAGGTCTTTCCCGGTTTGTAGGCAAACGCCTGGAACGCTATATGGGACAAGTCTTAGAGGCTGGCCATGAGATCGCTAAAGGTAACTTTCGTGTGGCCTTAGATCTTTCTAGAGGGGACGAACTAGGAATCATGATGCGAGCCCTAGACGAGATCAAACATTCCATGAACGAAGTAGTCTGCGAGACCCAAAAGATCTGCCAAAAGCTGGCACCCTTTGTGAAAGAATTTCGGGGCCTGGGGGAGGAGGTAAAAAACCAGAGCACCGAAATTGAGGTCACCCTTTCGGAGGTGGTAAAACTTTCTCAGGGCATTTTTTCACGCATCGAGGAGCAGGCTCACTCCTTGAGAGAACTCAAAGAAGCCATCGAGGAGATCTCCCAGAATGTGACCCAGACCAGCGAGATCTCCCGTCTGACTATGGAAAAGGTGCGGGAAAACCAGGCCTTAATCCAAGAGGTGGACCGCTCCTCTAAAGAAGTGGAAGAAATCATAGACCTCATCTCGCATATTGCGGAACAAACCAAATATCTGGCCCTAAACGCCACCATCGAGGCCGCCCGGGCCGGAGAAGCGGGCAAGGGGTTCACGGTGGTGGCCAACGAAGTAAAGGAATTAGCCCGCCAGACCAATGAGGCCGCCGCTTCCATCACAGAGCGCATCTTTAGGATGCGGGAAGGGATCAAAAAGAACGTCGAGGCCTCGCAAGAAATCGTACGCACCTTCCAAGAAGTGGAAGAAAGAGCGGTCTCCATTGCTTCGGCCATAGAAGAACAGAGCGCCCTCATCTCTCAGATTGGAGAGCGTTCTCATCAGGATCAGGAAGACGTCCAGACTATGGTGGACCGAATTGAGAATGTCCACCGCCGCTTCCAAGAGGTAGAACGGAGCATTATCCAAAACGTAGAGTTTGTAAATCAGCTAGAAGGCTTCGTGCAGGACCTCCTGGATCTCATAAATCGGTTTCGCACCTTTCAAACCGAGCGACGCCAGTATTCCCGGATTCGATTCCATGAAAAAGTATCTTTTAGCGTGGGTACCAAAACCTATCGGGGAAGGCTTAAGGATTTCGGTTTCGGAGGAATATATATTTTTAGTGATTATAGACCTCCTAAAAACACCTATCTTCAGGCCCAACTCAGGATAAATCACACCTTAATCAAAGTCGAAGGACAAGTGGCCCGGGTGGATTCGGAGGGCTTCGGTCTCAAGCTCACCACCATCGGAGAGGAAGATTTGCAGAAACTGCGCCGGGCCCTGGAACAATATCTTCCTGCCGACCGAGTGGAAAAGGAGCTCCAAAGACTTTTAGGAAACCTTTACCGGAGCTCTTGAAGGATCAAAGTAGCAGCCTCTTCCAGGTCTCGGGCCACCAGATCTGGAAAGAGGCCCTTTTGAGGTAAGACGTATTCTAATTCCCCTCGGCCGTAACCGGTGAGCACCAAGACCCCTCGGGTCCCGGTGCGTCGGGCCAGCTCTATATCCACCCAGCGGTCCCCTACCACGTAGCTTCGGGATAGATCCAGGCCCAGTTCCCGGGCGGCCTTAAGGACCAAACCGGGCTGAGGTTTCCGGCAGGCACAGCCTTCCTCGGGATGGTGAAGACACACATAAATCCCCTCCAGTTCCGCCCCTTCTTGGGCCAGTCTTCTTCGAAGCTCCTGATGGACTTCGTGGACCAAGGAGGCCGGGAAATAGCCCCGGGCCGGACCGCTTTGATTGGTAACGACCACCACCGCCAAGCCCGCTTTTCGGAGGCGGCGGATGGCGCGAGCGGCCCCCGGAATAAGCCTCAAGCGGGAAAGGTGATTGAGATAGCCCACTTCTTCGTTTATAGTGCCGTCTCGATCTAAAAAAACCGCCGGTCTCATTATTCCTCCGCCAGGGCCTCCAGGGTAGCAGTTAAGACCTCGGAGACCGAGAGCTCTTTCAGGCAACGATAATGCCCTGCGGGACATTCCCTTTTAAAACATGGACTACAGGAAAGCCTTTTCCAAAGCACCCGGGCCTTGGGATTGAGGGGCCCGGTAGCTCGGGGATCGGTAGAACCAAAGAGGGCCACCTGAGGCCGCCCTAAGGCCGCCGCCAGGTGCATAAGCCCGGAATCGTTGGAAACCACCGCCTCGGCCTCTTTCATGATAGCGGCGGCCAGGCCAAGATCCGTCCGCCCGCAGAGATTAGCAACCCCGGTAAGACCTCCAACCACTTGCGCCCCCAACCTTACCTCGGCCCTTCCCCCTAAAAGGACCACCGAGATCCCCCCGTGGACAAACACTCCGCCCAAAGCTCGAAAATACCTTGCCGGCCACCGCTTGCCCGGACCGTA
>JALWWR010000058.1:14563-22547 GCA_026993045.1 Thermodesulfatator sp. | reverse complement strand
CTTGAAAAGACTTGGGAAATAGTAATTAAACGTTATTTGGTTAAAGAATGGTTCCAGGTTACAGCCGAAACTGTGCCCATTCCCATTTGTTTACACTATCCCCAGGAAGTAGGGGCCGATCGTTTAGTAAACGCCTATGCCGGCTGGAAGAAATTTAAGCGTTCCGCCATCATCGTAGACTACGGCACCGCCACCACTTTCGACTGTCTTTCTGAAAAAGGAGAATATCTAGGAGGAGCCATCGCCCCAGGGCTTGAGACCGCCGCCGAAAGTCTAAGCCTCCGGGCCGCCAAACTGCCGCGGGTGGACCTTTCCGCTCCTCCCCCTTCGGTCTTAGGAAAAGACACGGTTTCAGCCCTCCAGAGCGGACTCCTCTACGGCTTTTCGGCCCTGACTGAAGGGCTAGTCAAAAGGTTAAGCCAAGAGATGGGAACCGAGCCCCTCATCGTGGCCACCGGAGGCGGAGCGGCCTTAATGGCGACCCTTTGCGCTGTAATCCAGAGAGTAGAACCTCACCTTACCCTAGAAGGGCTATTTCACCTCTATCTCGAAAACCTAAAATGAATCTGCTCCCTGGGACTCCAGTTACCATATTTGCCCCGGCTGGGGCCGTAAAGCCGGAAGAGTTAAAAGGTGGAATTGGTCTTTTAAAGAAATGGGGCCTAAAGGTTGAAATTCCCGCTGACCTCTGGGATCGAGAGCGATACCTAGCCGGCCCCACTCTTAAAAGGGCCCAAAGGACTAGGAGTTACCTAGAAGAGGGACGAGTTCTTTGGGCGGCTCGAGGAGGTTTTGGCACTTTAGCCCTCTTGCCTCACCTCGAAGACCTAAATTGGAAGAAGCCCCCCTTAGTTTTGGGGTTTAGTGACCTCACGATCCTTCTTCTTTTCTTATGGGATCGTTACCGACAACCCTCCTGGCACGTGCCCACGGTAAACTTTCTACCCCATTTAGAGCCCCGGGCCCAGGCTCAACTCAAGGCCCTTTTAAAGGGAAAAAGCCCTTTTCGGCTTAAGGGACGAACTCTCAGAGAAGGCCAGGCCGAAGGGGTCCTCCTCGGAGGGAATCTTACCAGCTTGGTCAGTCTCTTGGGCACTCCCTATCAGCCCGATTTAAGAGGGGCCCTTTTATTTTTGGAAGAGGTAAACGAAAAACCCTATCGCTTGGAACGGCTCTTTACCCAATTAGCTTTGGCGGGAATTTTCTCCGAGATTAAAGCCTTAATCTTGGGAGACCTCTCGGGCCTTTCTCCCTCGGAGTATCTATCCTTTCTGGAAGAACTTCTGCCCCTGGACCTTCCGGTGGGCTATAGTTTCCCTTTTGGCCACCTCTCCACTACTCAGGGCCTACCCGTAGGAGTTAAAGGCCGTTTCAAGGCCCAAAAGGAGGGGGCCCTTTTATTTCAAATAGATCCAGAAGGGAATTAAATGCAGATCTGGGCCCACCTCCTCGGTAGCCCCCAGTTCCCAACCTTTTACCTGGTAACCGTTCAGCCTTTCCTGCACTTTTTGAACGATTCCGGCTAGATCCAAAGCCGGATGTCGACTTAAGACCGGGGGAAGCCCCCAAGTCAAATTACAGGCCAAACATTGCCCCGGTCGCGCTTTAAGCCTCAACTCTAAACGGATCCTCTTACGCTCCAGCTGCACCTCTCCTACGCCTAACTCTAAATCATAGGCGGGCTCTTCTCCGAAATAAAAAGCCTCAAAAAAGGCTTCTACTCGTTCCCGAGGCAAAAGCCCTCTGACCCACTCTTCGGTGAGCATTTTCCCTCCTTTAGGGATTATTCTTTCCAGCGGTAGTAATTTTCAGGCACCATCTTGGCAATGGCGTCCACAGCGTTATAGAGCATGACCCGGACCGCCTTTTCCATGGGAGTATTTTTATAGGCCCCTAAAGCGCCCCCTAGAGCCACCGTGCCTAAAATAGCTCCCATACCTCCACCGACATTCCAAGAAGAGGCCCTCCCTTCCACTGCGGTAGCATTTATTACACGTCCGGTACGTACATCCACCAGCCGAATGTCCGCGGCAATATAGGCCTCTTTCTTGCCGATTTTAGCCCCTCCAATAAGAGGCACATTAAAGGGGACTACAATTCCGCCTCCACCGATACCTGAGGCCTCGGGCTCAAAGGCTGTAATAGATCCTATGACTAAAATGTCTGCTCCCTCCATAAGGCCCGTTTGGGGCCCCGCTCCCTGGCGTACATAACCAGACTGGGCCAAATTTAGCTCTTCTTGAATAGCCCGCAATCCTTCGCCCCGCTCAAGTACAATGAAACGGCCCGTACGGAATAAGGCTGTAGCAAGCATATCTGCCAGACCGTCTCCAATAGCTCCATAACACTTGGCAGCCTTGCATTTAAAACTGGCCACCGCAATCCGGGCTTTAGGTCCTTTGTAAGTAATAACCTCTTGTACCGTAGGCCCGGTACTCTGAACCTGGGTCTGAACCCCGGCCGAAACGCAAGCCCCCATCCATAAGACTATCAAACCAAAGATAAAAAACCGCTTTTTAAACATGCTAACTCCCCCTCTCCCGTTTTGGACCATTTTTAACATAAGAAAAAGCCCTCTACAAGATGAACCTATTCAGGTCTTGGGACCCAAACAACGAAACTAGAGTTTCGCAAAACTTCCATCTTGATTTATAAAAACTCTCATTATATACCAACCTTAAAGCAACCACTTACAATAATATTAAGAGTGAAAAATGGACGCTTTACTTTTCAAAAAATTACTTAAACAAGAGCAAAAGGCCCTAGCTTGCGCTTGGGAGGCTTTTCTCTCCATACAAAAAGAGGGCAAAGTCCCTTATCCTGTACACTACTCTCAGGTATTTACTCGTATACAGAGTCAAAAGGAATTCGAAGAACCGGAATTGTTTTCCATCTTAAAGGAAAGTAGGGGATTTTTAGACCATCTGCTAAAAGAGTTAGCCTATAAATACCAAAAAACTAAAGATATGACCCTGCGTTTTAAGCCTGAAGATATATATCAGATAGACTATTTAAGGAAAAGGATAGAAAAGCTAGAAGCAGAGATCCAATTCTTAAAAGAAGAAGTATTGATAGATCCCCTAACCAAATTTTGGAACCAACGGGGGCTACAAAAGATCTTCGACTACGCCGTAAAACAACACATCTATTCCGAGGACTACGCTTTAATTATTTTTTATATTTTAATGCCAAAAGAAAAAGAACTTTTACTCTACGAGGATAAAATCATCTTAGCCTCGGCAAAATTTATCACCAACTTTTTTTCGCCCCGCGATTTCCTAACCCGGCCCTCCACCCGTTTGTTTGCTATCATATCCGTAGGGCAAACTATTCCAGCTTTGGAGAACTTCATCCAGACCCTCAGCGCCAAAAAATTCCCCTGCAAGTTAGGCTCAAGAAGACATTTCATCGAATATAAAATCGGGGGCACCAATATCTTGGGAGCAGATCATCTAAACGTAGTTTTGGAAAGGGCCATGACCGCGGCCCAGCAAAATCGTTTCTTCCGGGTCTAAAGGGTCTCGGTCTTGATCCAGGCCATAAAATCCTTATACCCTCCAGAGACCGGAATCTCGAGGATACAGGGACAACTATAAGGGTGAAGATCTAAGATCCGATTCTGAACTCGAGGCACCAGCCCTTTCCGGGTCTTCACTATGATGACAGCCTCTTGGTCTTCTTGGATCTTTCCCTCCCACCAATAAAGGGATTGCATCCCGGGAAAGAGGTTAACGCAGGCCGCCAACCTTTCTTCAACCAAAATGCGGCCTAAACGCCTTCCCTCTTCAGGATTAGGCACGGTAACATACAGTAATACCACCTCGGACATAGCCTTCCTCCTCTAAGAATCTTTTAAGCTCTAAGGCCTCTTGATAACAGGAATGGGCTGAGGAGATCTCTTGTAGAAACTTGAAGGCCCAGTCCCCAATCCTTTGAAAATAAGGCCTAACATCCCAACCCTCTCTTTCCATAAAGAGTTTTAGGCGCTGGCAATTGACCAAGGCCCTCTGTGGCCCCCGATAAAAAGACTGTCCCAGGTTCTCCACCCGGAGATCC
This sequence comes from Thermodesulfatator sp., assembly GCA_026993045.1. Taxonomy (GTDB): domain Bacteria; phylum Desulfobacterota; class Thermodesulfobacteria; order Thermodesulfobacteriales; family Thermodesulfobacteriaceae; genus JALWWR01. Next base: position 18,491 of record JALWWR010000058.1, on the reverse strand, counting down.
CGCTCTATAATAACTAGGTAGCGTTTAACTACAGCTTCCTTGAGATATCGGATTTCCGCCGGGGATAGTTTTAGACGAGGGCCTTCTTCCGACTGCGAGAGGTAATAATAAGCGTTCCAAAAGGCCACCTCCGGGATCTCGCCTCCTTCCCGCAAAATAAATTCGGCCTCTTCTTTTACTTCCGCCCGAATCATCCTTGCCCAGCCAATTTTTGAAGTTCTTCCAGCGGAGGTAATTCCTCTAGACTCGCCAGTCCAAAGACCTCTAAAAATTTTTGGGTGGTGCCATAAAGGAGTGGTCTTCCTGGAACGGCCTTTCGGCCTACCACCTTGATCAGCTCTTTATCAAGCAAGATCCTCAAACTGCCCGAGACATCTACCCCTCGCCATTTTTCAATCTCAGCTCGGGTAAGGGGTTGATAGTAAGCGATGAGAGCCAAAGTCTCTAAAGCCGCTCGGGAAAGGCGTTGGGGCTTGGGTTTAAGGAAGGCCCTCACGTAATCCCGGACCTCCGGGGCGGTAGCCATCCGGTAGCCCCCCGCTACCTTTTGGATCTGGATTCCCCGGGACTCGTACTCCTTTTGGAGGGTCTCAAAGAGCCCCTCCCAGAGGGAAGGCGAAGTCTCAGGAAAAATTCGGGCTAAGTCTTCAATCTTCACCACCTTCCCGGAGGCTAAAAGGATGGCCTCTAGGGCCTTTTTAAGAAGATCAAGATCCATAAAAGCCCGCGTCCCGGAGTTTGGCCTCTAGATCTTCTTTCTGGTAAGGTCTCAAGAACTTTTCTACGTATTTGGCCAGAAGGTCGGCCTCTAAATTGACCTCGTCTCCGGGTTTCCTAAACTTCAAGGTGGTGATTTCCGCGGTATGCGGGATAATGGTAAGCTCAAAGACCAGCCCCCGAACCCGATTTACGGTGAGACTGATCCCATCCAAGGCCACCGAACCTTTTTCTACCAAATAGTGGGCCACCTCTTCCGGGGCTTCCACCGCCAAGAAGATAAAAGCCCCCCGGTCTTCGCGGTTGAGGATACGACCCACCCCATCCACATGGCCTGTAACCAAATGCCCCCCTATCCGATCCCCCAAACGCAGGGCCCGTTCCAAATTAACGGCCTCGCCTACCTTAAGTTTACCCAAAGTGGTCCGCCGTAAGGTCTCATAGGAGACGTCCACCTCAAAAAGATCCCCTTTTAAGGAGGTCACCGTGAGACAGGCCCCATTTACCGCTATGCTATCCCCTATTTGGGTGCCATCTAGCCGGAAAGGGGGTTTAATGGCCAGACCATGCCCCCCTCCCTTAGGATAGATCTTCTGGACCTGGCCTAAACCTTCCACTATCCCGGTGAACATCTTATAAAACCCGAGAAAGAGACTTTTAAAAAACGGCCCCTTTTGTTGCCCCCCTCTGGGAGGAGGGCAGGGGAAGGGCCCCTTTTAGGGGCCCTTTAACCTAAATCGTGGGTGCCCAGTACTACTTTGGCGCCAGTTTTCTCCTGAATCATGTTTACCAGCTCTTCAAGATCGTGATTTTTACAGGCGGGCTTGGCCTTGGCTAGACAATTGGTAAGGTGTACCACCTCAAAACCGGTCTTTTCCTTGGCCATGGCGATATTAGCCACTAAAGAACGCCCGGGGCACTTGCACCGCAGGAACCCCATCACCTTCACCTCGTCTTCATACTCCGCGAAAGGCCCTTTCTTTTCCGCCGCTGACATCAGACACTTCCAATCCGCCACACAGGAGTTAGAGGTCTCCGCGTAAGAACCGCAAGCTACTAGTAAGACTTTAGGCATGGCACCCTCCTCCTCAAGTTTTTAATAAGGCATAACACCTTAACGGGAAAAGGCAAGAAAGCCCCATTCCTCTTTTTCTTCAGAGCAAGCCTTCTTGAGGCCCAAAGTCTCAAAAATCTCTTGCAGCTCCGGCCCCTCAGAGCTCAAAAACCCCGCGATAAAGAGATGCCCTTGGGGAGCAAGCCTTGAAACCAAAGCCTTCGAGAGACGTTTAAGCTCCCAAGCGGAGATGTTACAAAGGATTAACTCAAACTGTCCCTCAAGTTCCTCTAAGGGCCGGTCTGTAATTTCGATCTTTAGTCTGTTGAGACGAGCGTTATGTCGAGCGGCCTTTAGGGCCTCGGGATCAATGTCTAAAGCCACTACCTTAGAGGCCCCCAAACTAGCAGCGGCCAAGGCCAGGATCCCGGTTCCACAACCCACGTCTAAAACCGTCTGGGGACGCTTCTGGTCCCAAAAGCGGTCTAGATGGTAAAGCATAAGAGCCGTAGTGGGATGATGCCCAGTACCGAAGGCCTGTCCAGGATCTATGATGAGGGCCCGTTCCCCTGGAGAAAGAGAGACTTTCTCCCAGGGCGGGCTTACCCAAAAACGGGGAGAGACTTTGAGGGGATGGAAGTGTTCTTTCCAGCCTTCTCCCCAATCCTCCTCTGGAAGGGTCTCTACCGCAAGAATCGGAAATTCCTTAATCTCCTCCTTAAAGGCCTTCAGGGCTTCAAGGCCGGATAAAAAGAAAGATAGTTCTATCTTCTCTCCCTCTTTTTCTACTTGGAACCCTCCCCATCTCTCAGCCCAAAAGGCAGCTTCAGTCTCTAGCGTTAAGGGAGGAACCTCTAGCCTGACCTTATACCAAGTTTGAGCTTTACCGGGTTTCATGGTAGATAGCCTAAAGAGCCTCTATCCTGGGTAAGGGAGCCTTGCTATGACCTGGATCGGCCTGGGCCTCCTTTTTTGGAGCTGTCTTCTCCTTAGTCCTTCCTGGGCCCTGTTGCCCCAAGAAGTCCAACAGGATCTCTCGCCTCTTACGGCCTTGGTAATCGGCTGGGATCAAAAAGAGGTTATCCTGGATCAAGGTCGGGCCCAAGGCCTCAAGATCGGAGACCTTTTTACCATTTATCGGCGCGGAAAGCCGGTGGAACATCCCCAAACCAAAAAAATCCTGGGTTACCTCAAAACCCCGGTGGCCACGGTAAAAATTATAAAGTTAGAGGAAAATTTTGCCACCGGAAGGATCGTAAAACAAAAGGCCTCCTTTCCTATTCCAGCCACGGCTGTCCGTTACGGAGATCTAAAGATCCTTTTAATAACCGCCCCCGAGACCCCTGAAACCTTGGTCTCAGAGCTCAAAGAACGGCTATCTTCAAGCCGCTTGCTCTGGAATCCCAAAAAGACCCTGGGGGAACTCTCTCCCTTGGACCTAAATCGGGAGGGCTTTGACTTAGTGCTCTACCTAAGCCCGGAGGAGTTAAGGCTTTACACCCCCCATTTGGATCTCATAAGAAGTTATACTTTCCCTTCTTTAACCCCATCCCCGATCCCGAAACCTTCGGCCCTTTCCAGGCAGCCTCCTCCATCCCTTTCTGGCCTGGGCCCCTTGCCCAAGGCCTTAAAAAGGATGGGACGGTTTCCCTCTCAGCTCTGGTCTTTTGCCGTGGGAGACCTCGAAGGTGACGGAAGGCCCGAGATGGCCTACCTTACGGAGCAGGAGCTCTTTTTGGTCCGCTTTAAAGGTCCCCTCTTGACCCGTTACCGGTTACCGACAGGGGTTAAAGTGCTGGGCCTTTCCTTTGGCCCCCGGGGCTGGCTAGCTTTAAATCTCTATCGCGATTACGAAGGCTTTGCCTCACAGCTCCTCCATTGGGAAAAGGGCCAGTTAGTCCCACGGATCACAGACCTAAACCTCTTCCTGGCCTTTCAAGACCTGAACGGAGACGGAAGAAGAGAGACCTTAGTAGGTCAGACCTTTTCCCTGGCCCGGCTTTTAGGAAACAAGGTCTTCATCCTGGGAAGAGAAGGCTGGCAAATCACCTATCGCAAAGAGCTTCCAGTCCCTTCTCACTTTTCCCTTTTACGGGGGGCCTTTTCGGACCTAGACCAAGATGGAAAGGTAGAGACCCTCCTTTTCACCCCTGGCCG
>JALWWR010000058.1:13099-14553 GCA_026993045.1 Thermodesulfatator sp. | reverse complement strand
ATTTATCGGCAAGAACAAAAACTATGGGAAGGGCCGGTTTCCTTGACTGAGATCCGATCCGTGACCGTGATCGTGGGAACGGCTCGGGAAAAGAAAGAAATCACTTTAACCTTATGGCCCTCCCCTTTGATCTTGGACCTGAATCAGGATCGCTTGAAGGAAGTCCTCCTCCCTTCCGGGAACCAGATCCTGATCCTTTCCCCTCGAGGCTCCACCTTTGAGGTCCGTTCTTGGGACCCGGGGTTTTCTGGAACTCTAGTAAACTTATCCTGGACCGGCTCTCAATTCTTTTTCCTCGCCTGGGAAGGGGGACACTCGGTCTTATATTCCCAAGGCCTTTAAAAGACCTGGGCCCCGGGGTTCTCTTTAAGCCAGGCCTTTAAAAAGGCCCGGCTTAAGGCCTCCACTTTTTTCTCGTAGTCTTCTTGGGTGATGAGGGCTCCTTTGAGACCGCCTCGAAGGTTTATCTCGTTTAAAAAAGGGCCTCCCTTCTCACAGTAAATGAGGTCCAAGTGGGCGTAGGGGAAATGACCTCTCTCTAGGACCAGCTTACAAAATTGATTCTCCTCCGGGCTCAAAACATAAGAAGCGCTTTGTCCTCCAAAATAGATGTTGTTACGAAAATTGTAAGGATTTTGCCGCTCATAGGCCTCCCAGTAATCCCCCAAGATCACCACGCGGATATCTCGGAGCTCACGAAATCGGGGTTGCAAGACAAAGGGGTACTCCAAAGGAGGGTAGCCGGCATGGTTATAGACCTCTTCGATATCCCGCCAGAGATGGATCCCCAAGCCGCAATTGGCCCGGTCGGCCTTACTGACCAGTTCTTGGACCCCCATGCGGCCATAATACCCTAAGGCCCGTAAGAGATCGTGTCGATCATAGATTACCAAAGTCCCAGGGGGCATGAATTCTGAGAGGACCCTGGCCTGGAAAGTCTTGGAACGCGATAGGGCCTGGGCCAAAAGGGGAGGATAGGCCTGGACTCCCCTGGAGGCCAAATCTAAAAAAAGCGCCTCTTCGCCCTTTTTAAGACTAATCCTTCCCAGAAGAAGGTCCCCCGGCTGGAGGAGCTGATAACGTTCGCGAAAGGCCTTATTGGAAGTAAGAACCCAAGGGGGGCGGGACATTTAGAGCTTGTCCCGGAGATGGGATAAATCGGCTTGGCAACGGCCACAATAAAAACGCACCGGCCCTGAAACCTCCATTTCTTCATTAATGGGCACAAAAGTCCCATCCTCGTTCTGGAGGTATTGGACCAAGACGTAGGCGTTTTCAGTTACCTCGTAAAATTCCTCCTGGTTCCCACAATAGGGACAAACCAGCTTCTCACGCACCATAACCGTGACCGGACGGCGGGCCACGATCCGGTGGCGGCGAGGTCTTTCCGCATTTTTGGTCATTCCAGCCATCCTCCTATCGCTCATAATAGCCCACAAAGGAGGCCTTCTTTA
>JALWWR010000058.1:0-13089 GCA_026993045.1 Thermodesulfatator sp. | reverse complement strand
TTAGGATATGTCTCCCCAAAAGACGCTCTAACTCGTGAAAGGAGGGCCGATCAGGCACCTCTATCTCTGGCACGTCCAAGGCGTAAAGGATGAAGTGATACGGATGGGGACCAGTGCCAGGTGGAGGCTGAGGACCACCATAGCCTCGGAATCCGTACGAATTGGTCAATTCCCTAGCCCCAGAAGGCATTCGGTGCCCCGAGGCCCCCTCGGGGATCTCCGTCACCGTGGGAGGAATATTGATCACCACCCAGTGCATCCAGTGCCGGGCCACCGGGTGGGTATCCACACAGACCAAAACCAGAGAACGGGCCTCCGGAGGCACCCCCTCCCATTTTAGAGGAGGGGAAAGATTCTCTCCCCCAGCCGCTGGCATTACATACTTGGTGGAAATGGTCCCTTCATGGGGAATAGTAGGCGACCAGATCTTCATGGCTACCCCCTTTGAGACTAGGCCCCAAAGAAAAAGCCCCGCCAGAGCCCAAACCTTCATGTACTAATGATAAAACCTTAGCCCGGGAATTACAAGCCGAACTTGAGAAAAGAGGACTTAACCCCTAAAACGTCCTAAAAGGATTAAGCTAAGCTTTGGTTAGAAATTTTATAAAGACTAATTCCCGTCTGTTGGGATTTTCTAAAAGTCAGGCCCCAAAAGGCTAGCGAGGGATACCGGATTTTACCCTTTCGGCTAAGGCTATACGGGTCAAGGCCCGTTGGAGAGCCGCCCGGGCCCGAGCCTCCGCTAGACGATCCCCTTTGGCCAAGGCCTCCTGCAACCTTTTTTCGGCCCGCTCCTTAGCCCTCAAGGCCCGCTCCACATCTATCTCATAGGCCTTTTCGGCCGCCTCTACTAAAAAGGTGACTTTCTTACCTGTAACTTCACAAAACCCGCCACTTATGGCCACCCACTCTTCTTTATCTCCCACCCGATAATGAAGCGGCCCGATCTTTAGGCCTGCTAACATGGGAGCGTGGCCGGCCATCACCCCGAACTCACCGGCCACGCCTGGAGCCGTAACAATATCTACTTCCTCAGTGGCCACCACCTTGTCTGGGGTCACGATCTCCATCAAGATCCGGGCCATCTTTAACCTCCAGCCGCCATTTGCTTGGCTTTCTCTACCGCTTCCTCAATGGCCCCCACCATATAAAAGGCCTGTTCTGGAAGATCGTCGTGTTTGCCTTCCAGAATCTCCTTAAAGCCCCGAATAGTATCCTCCAGTTTCACGTATCGGCCCGGAGTTCCAGTAAACTGCTCCGCCACGTGGAAGGGCTGCGAGAGGAAACGCTGAATCCTTCGGGCTCGGGCCACGATAATCTTGTCTTCCTCTGAGAGTTCGTCCATACCTAAAATGGCGATGATATCCTGAAGGTCCTTATAACGCTGGAGGACCTGCTGTACCTGTCGGGCTACCTGATAATGTTCTTCCCCCAAAACGTTTGGGTCTAGAATTCGGGACTGAGAATCTAAGGGGTCCACCGCGGGATAAATACCCAGCTCAGCGATCTGCCGGGAAAGCACCACCGTCCCGTCCAAATGGGCAAAGGTGGTAGCCGGGGCCGGGTCAGTAAGGTCGTCCGCCGGCACATACACACACTGTACGGAAGTAATAGAGCCCTTGGTAGTGGAGGTAATACGCTCCTGCAGGGCCCCTAAATCTGTAGCCAAGGTGGGCTGATAACCCACGGCCGAAGGGATACGACCCAAGAGGGCCGAGACCTCGGAACCGGCCTGGGTGAAGCGAAAGATATTGTCAATGAAGAGCAACACGTCCTGGCCTTCTTCATCTCGGAAGTACTCCGCCACCGTAACTCCCGTTAACCCTACTCGGGCCCGGGCTCCCGGAGGCTCGTTCATCTGGCCATAGACCAAAGCGGCCTTATCGATAACCCCAGAGTGTTTCATTTCGAGATAAAGGTCATTTCCTTCACGGGTCCGTTCCCCAACCCCGCAAAAGACCGAGATACCGCCATGCTGCATGGCGATATTGTGGATCATCTCCATCATGACCACGGTCTTGCCTACTCCCGCTCCCCCAAAGGTCCCCATCTTACCGCCTCGGGGGAAGGGGATAAGAAGATCAAAGACCTTGATTCCGGTCTCGAGGACCCGGATATTCACGTCCTGGTCGGTAAGAGCCGGGGCTGGACGGTGAATGGGATAAAAGGTCTGGGCCTTAATGGGACCGGCCTCATCCACCGGGTCCCCTACCACGTTCATGATCCTTCCCAGAGTGGGTTTACCTACCGGCACCTTGATAGGAGCCCCTGTGGCCATCACCTCTTGGCCCCGATACAATCCATCGGTGGTGTCCATGGCGATAGTTCGCACTACATTGTCTCCTAGCTGCTGGGCCACCTCTAAAACCAAGTTCCACTCCCGATCGTCGATGGCCGGGTTGGTCACCCGCAAGGCCTCCAAGATCTCCGGAAGCTGACCAGGCGGAAATTCTACGTCCACTACCGGTCCCATAACCTGTACAATCTTTCCCACCGCGGTAACTTCTATGGTTTGCTCTCCGACTTTAATGGTCCTTTTTTCCGCCATTGCTTTTACTCCTCCTTAATTATTAAGGCTAATTATCCCTTCAAAGCCTCCGCCCCACCAACGATGTCCATCAATTCTTTGGTGATGGAGGCCTGTCGAGTCTTATTAAAGAGCAAAGTTAGATCTCGGACCATATCCTCGCAAGCCCGATTGGCGTTGTCCATAGCCGTCATCCGGGCAGCCTGTTCGCTCACCGCCGTCTCCAGCATGGCAGCGTACACCCTCGTGTTTACATACATGGGAAGGATCTGCTCGAAAAGCTCTTCCGGCGAAGGTTCATAAATAGGGGCTCCTGTAAAGGCCCGCTCCGGAGCCTCCTCTTGGGCCTCAAAACTGATGGGCAAGATCTTCTCCCTCTTGGGAATCTGGCGTACCACGTTTATAAAATACCCGTAAATGAGATAGGCCTCATCGATCTCCTCGTTCAAAAAGGCCGTCATAGCCCGCCGGGCGATGGTGCGGGCGTCTTGCATCATGACCTTGCCCATAACATCCGGGAAGGCCTCAAGCACCTCCCCTCGACGTCTAAAATATTGGTACCCCTTTTTGCCTACACAAATCATCTTAACCTTCCGGCCTTGCCCTTCCTGCTCCCCAATAAAACTTTCAGCCTCTTTTATCAGGTTGGCGTTAAAAGCCCCGCAAAGACCTCGATCCGCAGTAACCAGAATCAAACCCACCGCCCGCACTTCCCGTACTTGAGTCAAAGGAAACTGGGACGGAAGAACCGCTCCACTTGAAACCAGCTCCTGGATCACCTCTTTGTATTTATCACCGTAAGGCCGGAACTGTTCCAACCGGGCCTGGGCCCCCCGCAACTTGGCCGCCGCCACCATATTCATGGCCCGGGTGATCTGGCCAATCTTTTTAATAGCATCAATTTTCCGCCGAATATCTCTCAGGTTTGGCATAGCTTACCCCTTACGGAACCGGTACCGTCTCGACGTTGTTATTCTTTTTAAATTCTTCATTGAATTCCTTGAACATGTTGTTCATTTTCTCTTCCAGTTCCGGACTAATTTCTTGCTTTTCTTTAATCTCCTTAAAGACTTCCGGATAACGGGCTTCGATAAATTCATAGAGCTGTTTTTCATAATCCGCCAACACCTCGAGAGGCATCTCATCTAGATAACCCCGGGTGCCGGCGAAGAGGATACAGACCTGTTTTTCCACCGGCAGAGGCTGGTACTGGGGCTGCTTGAGAATTTCCGTAAGCCGCGCCCCACGGTGAAGGACTCGCTGGGTAGCCCGGTCAAGCTCAGAACCAAACTGGGCAAAGGCTGCCAGTTCTCGGTATTGGGCCAGTTCCAGCCGCAGCCGTCCCGCCACCTGTTTCATAGCCTTGATCTGGGCCGCGCCTCCCACCCGGGAGACCGAAAGCCCCACGTTAATCGCCGGACGAATACCGGCAAAGAAAAGCCCCGGTTCAAGATAAACTTGACCGTCTGTAATAGAAATCACGTTAGTGGGAATATAGGCCGAGACGTCCCCCTGAAGGGTCTCAATAATGGGAAGGGCCGTAAGAGAACCGCCCCCGTGCTGCTCGTTCAACTTTGCAGCCCTCTCCAACAGCCGAGAGTGGTTATAGAAGATGTCTCCCGGATAGGCCTCTCGTCCCGGCGGACGACGAAGGAGTAGCGAAACTTCACGGTAAGCGTTAGCCTGTTTAGAAAGATCGTCATAGATAATCAGGGCGTGACGACCGCTGTCTCGGAAATACTCCCCCATGGCGCAACCGGCATAGGGAGCAATGTACTGCAAGGTGGCGGGATCCGAGGCGCAAGCCACCACCACCGTGGTGTATTCCATGGCCCCATAGCGCCGCAAGGTCTCTACAATCTGGGCCACCGTAGACTTCTTCTGCCCCACCGCCACGTAGATACAATAAACGTCGGTCTCTTTCTGGGCCAAGATGGCGTCCACACAGATGGCGGTCTTTCCTGTCTGCCGGTCCCCGATCACCAACTCTCGCTGCCCCCGACCAATGGGAGTCATAGCGTCGATGGCCTTAAGTCCGGTATACATGGGCTCATGCACGGGACGACGGGCAATGATGCCCGGGGCCTTGACCTCGATTCGACGAAACTCTTTGGCCTCTACTGGCCCCTTTCCGTCAAGAGGACGCCCCAGGGGATCCACCACCCGGCCAATAACAGCTTCCCCTACTGGGACCTCCGCGATACGGCCCGTACGCTTGGCCACGTCTCCTTCTTTGATCTTGGTGGCGTCTCCCATAATCGGGACACCCACGTTATCCATCTCTAGGTTAAGGGCGATCCCCATCTCTCCCCCGGGGAACTCGATAAGCTCCATGGCCTGACAGTTGCGCAACCCATAGACCCGGGCTACGCCGTCCCCCACGGAGATCACCACGCCCATTTCGTTGAGGTCAACCTTTTTCTCATATTCTTCTATCCTTTTTTTAATCAGATCACTAATTTCTTCCGCTCTAATTCCTTGCATCTTAGGCCACCTCTCCCTTTATTATGGATTCTTTAAAAGCCTGAAGCTGGCTCCGGACACTGCCGTCCAGAACCAGATCACCCACCCTTACTATGGCCCCTCCTATCACCTCGGGATCTTTAACCACCTCCAGTTTGATCTCCTTCCCTACCACTTTAGCCAAGACCTCCGCCAGACGCTGCCGTTCAGCCTCTTCTAAATCAAAGGCCACGCGCACCTGCGCCCGGGCCACTCCCGAGGCCTCATCCACTAGTTCTTCGTAGGCCCTAAAGATCTCGGCAATATATTGAATACGCTTCTTTTCCACCAAAAGACGTAAGAACCGGGCCACCTCTTCTTCCAAGGCTAGCCCCTTGATCACTTCTTCCACAATCTCCAATTTGAGGTCCGGAGGATAGACCGGACTTTGCAGGGCCTCCAGGATCTCCGGGTGGGAGACCAGAAATTCTTCCACCCTTTTTAACTCTTCCCCGTACTCCTTGTAACGACCCCTCTCCTGCCCTACGGCAAAAAGCCCTCGTGCGTATTTTTGTGCTATGATCGTCCTAATCAATGTACCCTCTCCACTTTTTCTAAGAATTCATTGAATAGTCTTTTATGGTCTTCAGGGGTGATGTTCTTTTGGATCAGCTCGGCCGCCAACTGGGCCGCCCTTTCAGCCACTTCTTTTTGTAGCTCTTCCTTGGCCCGAGCTACCTCTTGCTGGATGTAAAGTTCGGCCTGCTGTTTGATACGCTCGGCGTTCTCCTTAGCCTCCGCAATAATCCTTTCCTTCTCCCGTTCGCCTTGCTCTCTAAAGGCTTCTAACAACCTCTGAGCCTCGACTTCCAATCCCTTCAAACGCTCCTGCAGCTCTTGATAACGCCTTTCCGCTTCCCGTCTTTTAGCCACAAGGTCTTCGTATTCGTTTAAAATGGCCTCCCTCCGGGACCGAAACATATTGGCCACCGGATCTTTTCCAAATTTATAAAGTATCACCACCAAAATGAGAAAATTAACCGTCCACCAGAGGAGATTCTTCCACTGCTTAGCCGTGACCCCACCTTCCATCCCATGGGCCGGGGCCGCATGAGCACCGCCATGCTCGACCGCTTGCGCAGCCACTGGATGCCCGGGGGCCTCCGCCCCATGCTCCACCGCCCAAGTCAAACTTGTGGCCTTCAAAACTATAAGGCTGGCCACCACCAAGCTCAGAATACCCCATCCTAAAAGGGACCTTCCCCTCATAACGGCCTCCCCAAAACCTTTTCCGCCATAGCCCGGGAAAAGACCTCCACTTGTTGCTGGAGCTGGCGACGAACCTCCTCGAGCTGGGCCCGCACCTGCGACAACACTTTTTCCTTATAAGCTTCAGCCTCCTGAGCCGCTTGAGCTAAAAGGCGTTTTTCTTCTTCTCGAGCTTGGGCCTTAAGACTTTCCCTTTCCCCTTGGGCCTTGAAACGGGCCTCGGCCAAGCCCTTCTCATATTCTTGCAGGGCCTCTTCAGCCTTCTGAGCCAACTGATCCGCCTCCCCTTTGAGCCCCTCAAATTTGGCTTTCCGTTCCTCCAAGGTCCGCATGATGGGACGGATCAGAATGGCATTCAAGATAAAGGTCAAAACTAGAGCCTGTACAATAGTGATCCAAAAAGTGATATCGAAAGTGAGCATCCCTTACCGGCCTCCCCAGGCATTTAACATAAATCAAAGAAGCTTTTAGCCCAAAGCCCAGGCCTTGTCAAGGGAAATCTCTACCTGAAAATCCCAATTATATAAAAGAAAAGCGTTTTATCATTACCGAAGTGGCCAATCCTAACAGAATCATGTTAGAACACAAAGCCGAACCTCCGCAACTTAAAAAAGGAAGAGGCAAGCTAGCAGCAGGCAAAAGATGGATTACTCCTCCAATATTAAAAAATATCTCCCAAAAAAGGACGCAAGCAGCCCCAAAGACCAAAAAACGCCCCATTAGATCTCGGGCCTGATAAGCCGCCTTCAAGAGACAGGAAAGGATAAAACTATACAAGGTCAACACCAGAAGGCTTCCTGCAAAACCCCACTCCTCAGCCCAGACCGCAAAGGCCAGATCAGTATGTTTGGCGGGAAGATAATGCAGGCGAGAGGAAAGCCCCCTTTTAAAGCCCTGCCCTGTGAGCCCTCCGGAGCCAACGGCGATCAAGGCCTGGCGGGTCTGGTAGGACCAGCGTTTGTGGGTCTTTCCGGGTTTAAAAAAAGAAATCAAGCGCGCTCGCTGGTAAGGTTTAAGGTGTTTCCACACTACAGGTCCGGCTAAGGTGGAAAGGAGGAAGAAACCTGCCCCTAAGACCAATAAGGTCTTTCGAGAAAGACCAGCAAATAAAATCAGGGAGCAGGCTATCACCAAAATCAGAAAGGCCTGGTCCAGATCCGAAATGGCAATCAAAAGCACCGGCCCCAAGGCCAAGATTGTGGCTCCGGCCAGCAGGGGCCAGGAGAGATGTTCTTCCTGGCTTTCTGAAAAAAGAGAGGCCAAAAGCACTACCAGGAAAGGTTTGGCGAACTCCGAGGGCTGTATGCTCAAGGGCCCCAAATGAAGCCAGCGCTGGTGGGTAAAAGCCAGGAAAAGGAGCAACAGAATAAAGACCAGGTAAAGCCCTAAAAGCTTCTGGAAGGCTCTAAATCTCCGGTAATCCAGAAAGGCCGCCAGGGAGAAGACCCCTAGCCCCACTATGGTCCACAAAAGTTGTCTCAAAAAAAGGGGCTTCCCCCCAGCGCTCCACTGATTGACCAGTCCTAAAAGGAGTAGGAAAAGGAGGCCCCCCAGATAAGGCCCCGCTGAAAACCAGGATTTCAACTCACTTGCCCCCTGCAAAATAGGTTTTAAGGATTTTTCCCGCCAAGGGTGCTGCCGCCGAGCCCCCGTGCCCTCCGTGCTCCACAAAGACCCCCACCACGATTTGGGGGTCTTTTACCGGGGCAAAGGCCACAAACCAGGCGTGATCCCTTTCTTCGTAAGGGATCTCTTCCTTGGGGGCCGACTTTTTCTTTCTTTTGATCCGTACCACTTGGGCTGTACCGGTCTTCCCCGCCACCACCACCTCTTTGAGTCGAGCCGCCCGGCCCGTCCCCTTCTTCCCGTTTACGGCTTCCTGGAGACCTCTTTTAATCCATTCCAGCCAATAAGAGGAGACCGGAAGGCGGGCCTCTTTTCGGGGACCAAACTCCTTCAAGGTCTCTCCCTCGGGGGTTTTAAGGGAGGAGATAACATAAGGCCGATAGAGAGTCCCTCCATTGGCCAAGGCCGCATAAAATTTGACCAGTTGGACCAGGTTTACTTCCAAGGCTCCCTGCCCTATAGCCACAATCAAGTTTTCGCCTTTGTGCCATTTATCGCCAAAGGTCTTCCTTTTCCAAAAGCGGTCCGGGACAATACCCACCTCTTCTCCGGGAAGCGCTAATCCTGAGGGCTTACCGAAACCACAGGCCCGGGCAAAACCAGCCAAATAATCAATGTCAAGCCGTTCTCCCAAGACGTAAAAATAGACGTCACAGGACTGGGCCAGACCCTGGATCAGCTCCATCTTGCCATGGCCCCACCTGCGCCAACAACGGAAAACCCGCCGCCCTAGGCGGTGGAAGCCTCGACAGAGGACCTCCTCTTGAGGTTTTACCAAACCGGCTTTAAGGGCTGCTAAAGCGGTCAAAGGCTTGAAGGTGGAACCAGGATGGTAGCTTTGTAAGGCCTTATTCAGCAAGGGATGCAAAGGGTCTTTCAAAAGTTCCTTCCATTCCGAGGGTGTGAAACCAGCTATGAACTGGTTGGGATCAGGGGCTGGAGAACTTACCAAGGCCAATACTTTTCCATCTCTAGGAGAGAGGATCAAGATGGCCCCTGAACGGTCCTTAAGCAACCGATATACTTGGAGCTGCAGGTGACTGTCCACCGTCAGATAAAGGTCTCGCCCTGGGACCGGGGGTTTACCTCCCACCACCTTTACCACCCGACCAAAGGCGTCTCTTTCTAACTCCAGTTCCCCTTTTTCCCCTTTGAGGTCTTTTTCAAAGAGTTTTTCTAGACCGCTTCGTCCAATATAGTCTTCCGGGCCATACCCCTGGGACTTTAAGGCCTGTAGCTCTTTTTTGGTAATGGGAGAGACGTAACCTAAGAGATGAAAAAATTCGCGTCCCCAAGGATAGTATCTTTCAGGCTGAGCCAAGAGCTTGAGCCCTGGCAGATAATAGCGTCGGGCCTCAAGGCGGGCCACGGTGTCCCGATCTAGCCCTCGACGCAAGAGGATCTCACCGTAGCCCCTCTTTTTCTTAAAGAGATATTCCTCTTTGAGACGTACAAAATCTTCTCCTAACAAAGAGGCCAGCTCCTTTAAGACTTTATCTTCCTTCCCGCGCAGGTAATAAGGATCTATATACAGATTGAAGGTGGGTCTGGTACCCGCTAAGAGTCGCCCTCGAAAATCGTATATTCGCCCCCGGGGAGCCGGAAGCGGAACCCGGAAAAAGGTCCTTTGCTGGGCCAGCCGCCAGAAGAAGTCGTGCCGCACTAATTGAAGATAGGCCAATTTGGCTAGTAACAGGAAAAGGAGCATAAAGAAGAAATAGCCGGCCCAAACGGTCCGCCTTTGAAAAGTTTCTTCTAAAACCCTTTTTCTAGTCAAAGACGCCCGCTAAGTAAAAAATTTGCCCTTTAGGCCGCGCCAAAAAATAGCCCAAATCCAGGTCCCCCACCAGACCCGAAGCCACATATTCCAACTCTGAGAGGGTAAAGGTATTTCTACCAAATGGGGAAGCACTCCGGCCCATAGAAAGACCCAGACCCCACTGGCTAGTCCCAAAGTCAAGACCGCCGGGTACCACAAAGACAGATCTAGCTTCTGGAGACAGAAATCTAAGATCTTGGCCGTAGCCAGGGCAGCCAGAAGGCCGGCCCACACCCCGGCGTAACTGAAATATCCCTGCCAAAGACCGGAAAGCCCTAAAACTAACCACCGGGACCGAGGGGAGAGGTCCAGACTCAAAGCCAAGGCCAGCCCCCAATAAATATCCCCTATATAGAAGGCCAGAAGGCTCCACAAGAGATACTGGAGCCCCGCTCCTAGGGCTAGCCACCAAAAGATCTCCCAGCCCGCAATCATGGCTTATATTCCCTAGGCCGCAACAAAATGTAGACGTACTCCAACTTCCGAAAATCGTATAAAGGTTCCACCTCGATCTTCTCAAAGAATTTGAGTCCCCTTTCAGGGTAAATTTTTAAGACCTTTCCAACCCGAAGACCCTTGGGAAACAAAGCGTCCATCCCAGAGGTAATCAAGAGATCCCCCTCTCGGAGATCAGAACCATAAGGCACGTAGTCCAAGAGACAGGGATGCCCTATCCCCTGACCCCGCAAAAGCCCCCTTTCCCTGGAACGAGGAGCCAATACGTCCACGGCGCTGCTAGGCGCCGAAAGGGGGAGGACCTTGGCGTAACGCCAGGAAACCTCCACCACTTGGCCCACCAAAACCCCTGGCTCCCCTCCCACCGCTGTGACCACCGGGGCCTCAGGGAAAAGCCCGCTTTCTCGCCCCTGGTCCACGATAAAATAGGCCTCGTAAGGGGCCCAGGGTTTGTAGATAATCCGGGCCAAAATCTTAGGATATTTAAGTTTTTTGAGGGATACGTCTTTCAATTTGCGAAATACATAGAGTTCTTCCTCTAGGTTTACTATTCGACTTTTCAAGGCCTCATTTTCGGCCCGCAGCTTTTGGTTTTCTTCCCGCAAATGTCTTAAAAAAAGGTAGTTTTTGAATCCTCCCCTTAGGCCTTCTCCCACCCGAGAAGCCACACTGACGAAAGGAGAACCCAAAAAAAGCAAGGTCTTGGAAAGAAAGGCCGGTCTAAAATCAAAGAGAAGGGCTATCCCGATAGCCCCTAGCATGAAGATGATGGAGAGATAAAAACAGAGGGGCTGCCAGCGCGGAGGGAGCACTTTAGCCGGTAAACATCAATTCGCGAAGGATTTCGATGTTATCCAGGGCCTTACCGCAGCCTAAAACCACCGAACACAAGGGATCTTCCGCGATTAGGACCGGGAGCTGCGTCTCTTCCCGGATGAGGCGATCCAGATTTTTGAGTAAGGCCCCCCCTCCGGTAAGCACGATGCCCCGATCCACGATATCCGCCGCCAATTCCGGCGGAGTTTGCTCCAAGGCTTCTTTAATGGCCCGAATAATGATCTGGACGTTTTCATTGATGGCCTCTTTGATCTCTTCAGAAGAAATGGTCACGGTCTTGGGGATACCACTTATGAGATCTCGGCCTTTGATCTCCAAGGTCTCGTAAGGGGGCTCCGGAAGGACGTTTCCGATCTTGATCTTGATCTGCTCGGCCGTAGCCTCGCCAATAAGAAGGTTATAGCGCCGTTTAATATACTGCATAATGGATTCGTCTATTTTATCCCCCGCCACCTTTACGGTGTTGCTATAAACGATCCCCGCCAAGGAGATTACGGCAATCTCGGTGGTCCCGCCTCCAATGTCTACCACCATGCTGGCGGTAGGTTCAGTAACAGGGAGTCCGGCTCCGATGGCCGCGGCCATGGATTCTTCGATTAAATAGACCTCGCGAGCCCCAGCACTTTCAGCACTCTCTTTCACCGCCCGGCGTTCCACCTGGGTGGTGCGGGAGGGGATGCCAATGATTACTCGGGGACGCACCAAAAAACGCCGGTTATGGATCTTCTGGATAAAATAACGCAGCATGGCCTCTGCCACTTCGAAGTCTGCAATGACGCCGTCTTTAAGGGGTCTTATGGCCTTGATATTGCCCGGGGTCCTCCCCAGCATCCGTTTGGCCTCGTCTCCCACCGCTAGCACCTTCTTGTCTCGTCCGTTTTCCTTGACCGCCACCACGGAAGGTTCTCGCAGGACAATCCCCTTGCCTTTCACATAAATGAGGGTGTTAGCAGTTCCTAGATCTACGGCCATATCCATAGAGAAGACGCCGAAAAGGGACTTGAACATACCCAAACCTCGCGCTGAGACCTTCTGTAATTTCCATACCAACCTTATCAGCGAAACCTGGCCCTGACAAGAAGAGGGCTTTACGGGAAAGCGAAGCCTCATTATGTTAAGGATATGCTTCGAGAGCCTGCGGTAGCCGGCCAATTCTATCCTGGAGATCCGGAGACCCTGCGGTTAGAGGTCTCGCGCCTCCTGCAAAAGGTAGAACCTAAGGTGGAGGCCAAGGCCGTGGTCTCCCCCCACGCCGGCTACATGTATTCCGGCCACGTAGCGGGAGCGGTGTACGGCCGGATCGTTCCCCCAGAGCTAGCTATTATTCTAGGCCCTAATCATACGGGTCTGGGGGCCCGGGCCGCCGTGCTACCCTACGGCGCCTTTCTCACCCCTTTGGGAGAAGTCCCCATTGAAGCTGAAATAGCCGATCTTCTTTTAAAAGCCGTCCCTTTCCTTAAGGCCGATTCCTTAGCCCATCTTTATGAACATTCCCTAGAGGTGCAAGTCCCCTTTTTGCAGTACCTTAACCCCCAACTGAGTCTGGTTCCCGTGTGTCTAGCGCGCCTGGATTATACCGAGGTTCAGGAGTTGGGGTTGGCCCTCGGGGAGGTCCTTCGGAACTATCCCAAGCGGGCCCTCATCGTGGCTAGCACCGATTTTAGCCATTACGTCCCGGACGAAATGGCCCGGCGAAAGGACCGTTTGGCCTTAGAGCGCATCTTGGCCCTTGACGCCCAAGGGCTTATAGAAGTAGTCACTCAAAACCAGATTAGTATGTGCGGGGTTATACCTACGGCGGTGGCTATTGAAGGAGCGCGGGCCCTTGGGGCCCAACACGCCGAGCTGGTAAAGTACGCCACCTCGGGTGAGATCTCTGGGGACTACCAGCAGGTAGTAGGTTATGGAGGCCTGATCATCTGGTAAGAGCATGGAAAAGATCAAGACCCGTTTTCCCCCTAGCCCTACCGGACATCTCCATCTAGGAGGGGCCCGCACGGCCCTTTTTAACTGGCTCTTTGCTCGCCATCATGGGGGAAGTTTTGTGCTGCGTTTTGAAGACACCGACCGGGAGCGCTCTCGGTCCGAATACGTAGATTCCATTTGGGAGGCC
>JALWWR010000057.1 GCA_026993045.1 Thermodesulfatator sp. | reverse complement strand
ATCCAAGAGAAGTAGGGCTAGACTGTGGCGGTAACGTCGGGCTCGTTGGAATTCAGCCTGGAGGCGTTCCTGAAAATATCGGTGGTTAAAAAGACCGGTCAAACCGTCTTTAATGCTGAGTTCCCGAAGTCGCTGATTGGCCCTTTTGAGTCTTTGAGCCAGCTCCTCAGCCCGGCGTTTTTCTTCTTCCAGCTGTCGCAGGAGAAGAACGTAGGAAATACTCAGCTTTTCTAGTTCCTCCTTGGAACGCTGAAGAATCTCAGAATAGGAGGGGAGGTTTTCCGAAGGAAGATCGAAGAAGTTGAAGATCTCCCGGCTCTCGCGGGCCACATTGTCCACCAGCTCCTGAACCCTTTCTTCCGAAACTTCAAGAAAGGGGGGAAGTTCTTGGAGGACTTGTTGATAGCAGGCGGTGGAATGATACCCAAAATAGATCTGACTGATGAGGTCGGCGTAAAAAAGAAATCGGGCGTGCAGACGATAATCTTTGGGTGCCTTAGACCACTGATGGTGGTAGCGGATATCCTGCACGATGTGGGTAGGAAGGCCCCAGTCTTCAAGCATGTAAGCCCCTAAGACCGCATGGGAAAAGCCATAAAGTTCCTCTTCGATCTCCTCTACGGGCCTTTGAGAGACTTCTCTTTCATCAAAGACCTCCAAATACTCCTCTCCCAAAAGGAGATAGAAAATAACCATTCCCAAATCCATGAGCAGGGCGCTGCTAAAAAGATGGTCGTCCGCAGGACCGTCCAGGGCCAGGTTAAGGAGCCGGGCGGCCACGGCCTGGGTGACGGCCTTTTTCCAAAAACGGTCGAAATTGAAGGCCGGATCCGCGGTCTGATCCCGGGAACGGAATTCCCGAGACAGAATGAAAGAAAGGGCGATGTTTTTGATAAGGTCCGTCCCTAAAAGGGAAATAGCTTTTTCTAGAGAAGAAATCTCTTCCGAACGGCGGTAGAGGGGAGAGTTGGCCAAGGCCAGGACCCGGGCCGCCAGGGCCGGATCTAAACGTAGAGTTTCGGCCAATTTGCGGTAATCTTCTTTTTGAACCAGCTCAAGCAGCCTTAAAGCCAGAGCGGGAGGAGAAGGAAGGACGATTTTTCGATCCTTTAAGAAATCTTCTATTTTAGACCTTGACATGGTTATTTTATACGCTTTTTGGGAAAAATGCGCAAGATAATCTTACGGGGTTGTGCGGAACACAATCTAAAAGGGTTCGATTTAGAACTCCCCCTTTATCGGGTGATTTGCGTCACCGGGGTCTCGGGCTCGGGGAAATCTTCTTTGGTCTTTGACACCCTTTTTGCCGAAGGCCAGCGACGTTACCTTGAGACCTTCTCGCCTTACGTGCGGCAATACTTCGAGCGTCTCCCCCGGCCGAAGGTGGAGGCCATTGAAAATATCCCCCCGGCCATCGCCATCTCTCAAACCAACCCCGTAAAGACCTCCCGCTCCACCGTGGGCACCCTTTCGGAAATCACCCATTTCGCCCGCATGCTCTGGTTTCGAGCGGCCGAGGCCCGCTGCGCCGGCTGTGGTCGTCCGGTATGGGCCATGGATCCCATTTCCGCCGCCCAAGAGCTCCTGCGCCTTGCCTCAGGGAAAGGGGCGATCCTTACCGCCCCCCTTACAGCCCAAGAACCGGAACGCTTGCGAGAAGGTCTCCTCCAGGCCGGATTCTATCGCCTTTGGCAAAGGGGCCGGATATGCGATCTCGAAGAGACTCCCCATCTGCCTTCCCAAGTAGAGGTAGTCCTCGATCGGGTCCGGATAGAACCCGCAGCCTTTGACCGGCTGGTGGAAGATCTAGAACGAGGTTTTCAAATAGGGGGAGAGGTCCGCGTCCATCTCCCTTACGGCCAAGAATACCGCCTGACCTCCAAGGCCCGGTGTCCTTATTGCGGGCTGGCTATCCCCCGAAAGACCCCCCACCTCTTTTCCTTCAATAGTCCGGTGGGGGCCTGTCCCGAATGCCGGGGTTTTGGAAGGGTGTTGGGTATCGATTGGGACCTGGTGATTCCGGATCCCCAAAAGTCTTTAGCGGAAGGGGCCATCTCCATCTTGGAGATGCCTTTAGCCTGGGAAGTAAAGGAAGATCTCTGGGAATACACTCGGAAAAAGGGTATCCCCTGGGATCGTCCTTGGAAGGACCTTCCACCGGAGGTACGGGAAAAGATCCTCTTTGGAGACGGTTCCTGGTATGGGGTGCAGGAGCTTTTTGATTGGCTCGAGACCAAACGGTACAAGGCCCATGTAAGGATCCTGCTTTCTCGTTTCCGCTCCTACCGGATGTGCCCCGCCTGTAAGGGCTACCGTTTTCGGCCCGAGGCCTTCCAGTTTTATCTCGGGGATCTTAATCTGGGAGAATTTTACGCCCTTCCGGTCTCCGAGGCCCGCCGGTTTATAAAAGAACTTTCAGGGCGGGACTGGTCCCGGGCCGAAGGCCTCCTTTTGCGAGAAGTAGGTCGAAGACTGACTTATTTAGACCAGGTAGGGCTTTCTTATCTTACTTTAGACCGCCAAAGCCGAACTTTGTCTGGGGGAGAAGTGGCCCGAGTCCTCCTTACCCGGGCCCTCTCTTCGGAGCTTACCGAAACCCTTTATCTCTTGGACGAACCCACCACCGGGCTCCATCCCCAGGACACGGAACGGGTAATCCTCTTCCTTAAAAAACTGGTGGCCCACGGCAACACCGCGGTGGTGGTGGAACATGACCCGGAGATCATCCTTTCTTCGGATCTGGTGGTAGACTTAGGACCGGAGGCGGGGGAGCGGGGGGGAGAACTCCTCTTCATAGGTCCTCCCCAGGCCTTAAAGGCGCAAAACACACCTACGGCGCAGGCCTTAAAGAACCTTCCCCCTTCGGAACCCCCTTCTCCTTCCCCGATTTTTCAGGATTTCTTGGTGCTGGAAGGGGCCCAGGAGAACAATCTCAAAGACCTGAAGGTTCGTTTCCCTAAAGGGGCCCTCACAGTGGTGTGCGGGGTCTCGGGATCCGGAAAATCCACCTTGGTGGAGCTTTGTCTTTACCGAGGGCTTAAACGCTGGCGCGGAGAAGCCACCGAGCCTCCGGGGAAGTTCTCCGGACTAAAGGGCCAGGAAGACTTCAAAGAAGTAGCCCTCCTTGATCAAAGCCCCTTAGCCCGCACCCCTCGGGGCAACCTGGCCACCTACTTGGGGATCTTTCCCTTTATCAGGCGGCTTCTGGCCTCCTCGCCAGAGGCCAAGGCTCGAGGGTTGGCTCTCCGACACTTTTCCTTCAATTCTCCGGAGGGGCGTTGTCCGGAATGTGAAGGGCTAGGGTACCAGGTGGTGGAGATGCAATTCCTCTCAGACCTCACCTTTCCCTGCGAGGTGTGCCGAGGGAAACGCTTTAAACCCGAGAGCCTTGCGGTCCGCTGGCGAGGGAAGAATATCGCCCAAATGTTAGAGCTTACGGTAAAAGAGGCCCTGGCCTTTTTCGGAGGTCACCCTGAAATCCGAAAGAGGTTGGAGATCGCCCAAGCCGTAGGTTTGGGTTATCTCCGGTTAGGCCAGCCCCTTTCCACCCTTTCCGGAGGCGAGGCCCAGCGACTCAAGATGGCCCGGGCCTTTACCTTGCCCGAAGGGCAAAAGGCCCTTCTTCTCTTGGACGAACCCACGGTGGGCCTTCACCTTAAGGATCTAGGGCATCTTTTAAAGGCCTTACGGCATTTGGTCCAGGCCGGTCATACCGTGATCGTGGTGGAGCACCATCCAGAGCTCATCCGGGCTGCGGACTGGGTGGTAGAACTAGGCCCGGAAGGTGGGGAAGCCGGAGGCCATCTTCTCTATCAAGGCCCCCGAAAAGAGTTTTTGGAAAAAGAGACCCCCACCAGCCTTTGGTTGCGGCGTTATCTAAAGGGGGCAATAGCGGTCGCGGCGGAAACTCTTCCTCCTGCTCTTCCTCCGGAAGAAAAGCGGATCGCCATTCGAGGAGCCCGGCATCACAACTTAAAGGACTTGGATCTAGATCTCCCCCGGGAAAAATTGCTGGTGATCACCGGGGTTTCAGGCTCGGGGAAATCCACCCTGGCCTTTGACCTCCTTTTTGCCGAGGGGCAAAGGCGATATCTGGAAAGCCTTCCGGCCTATTTGCGACAGTTCGTCAAGCTTTACGAAGAACCAGAGGTGGACCTGATCTCCGGGCTACCCCCTACAGTCTCTTTGGAACAGCGAAGCAGTCGCCCTGGCCCTCGATCTACCGTAGGAACCATGACTGAGATCTTGCCCTATCTCCGGCTCCTTTACGCCCGGGTAGGCCGACCCTTTTGCCCCTCCTGTGGTCGCGCTTTAAGCCGGATTTCGCGGGAGGCTATGCGGGCCTTGATTCTGGAGGAACTTTCCGGAAAGAGAGTCAAGGTCCTATCCCCCCGGGTGCGCCGGCGAAAAGGGTTCCACCGTCCTCTTTTTGAACGAGCTGCCGCCGCGGGTTACGCGGAAGTCCGGGTGGACGGCAAATTCATCTCTATCCCTCCCTATCCCGAGCTATCCCGTTTTAGGGAGCATACCATTGAAGTAGTAGTGGGAGAGGTTGAGGTAGATAGAGCCCAAGAAAATAGACTGCGAGACCTTTTGGAACAGGCCTTGGATGGCAGTGGGGGGGAGGTCCTCCTTTGGTGGCCGGAAGGGGAACGATTATTCAGCGAAAAATACGCCTGTGCCGCCTGTGGCTTAGCTCTTCCCGAACCAGACCCTCTCCTTTTCTCTTTCAATACCAAGGCTGGGGCTTGCCCTCGATGCCAGGGCACCGGTCGGGCAGGGGCCCAAAGATGCCGCGCCTGTAAGGGTTCGCGTCTTCGGCCGGAAGCTCTGGCCTTTAAAATCGGAGGCTTGAATATCTCCCAGCTTTCGGAGCTCCAGATCTCGGAACTCATCTCCTTTCTCGAAAACCTTTCCTTTGAAGGCCAGGAGGCGGAGATCGCCACCCCTATTTTGAGGGAGGTCCTAGCCAAATTGTCCTTTTTAACTCAAGTAGGCCTTTCTTATCTCAGTCTTTCTCGAGCTGGAGAAAGTCTCTCTGGAGGCGAGGCCCAGCGGGTGAAACTGGCCTCGGAGATCGGTTCTAATCTCACCGGAGTGGCTTATATCTTGGATGAACCCACCATTGGGCTTCACCCCCGGGATACGGACCGTCTGCTCCAGGCCTTAGAAAGACTCAAGGCCCGGGGCAACACCGTTATTGTGGTGGAACACGATGAAGAGACCATCCGCGCTGCCGACCTGATCGTAGATCTGGGACCGGGGGGAGGACGACAGGGGGGAGAAGTGGTCTTTTTAGGTCCCCCGGAGGAACTCCCCCGAGCCCAAAATTCCCTCACGGCCCAAGTCTTAGAGGACCGGAGCCGTTACCGACTGAGCAGTCGCCAGCGTCCGGCCCGGGATTTCCTAGAAGTAAAGGAGGCCCATCTTTACAACCTCAAAAAGATAACGGCCCGTTTTCCCCTCAAGACCCTAACGGTGGTGACCGGGGTTTCAGGTTCTGGAAAATCCACCTTAGTAAGCGAGGTCCTTTTTAAAGGCCTGGAAAGGCTTTCCCAAGGGCTGCGCCCTGAGGGTTGTCAGGAGATAAAGGGCCATCAGGCCCTGCGCCGGGTGCTTCAAGTGGACCACTCTCCCATCGGACGCACTCCCCGCTCTACCCCGGCTACTTATGTAGGATTTATGACGGAGATCCGCCGTCTGCTGGCCAGCACCCCGGAGGCCCGGGCCCGAGGCTGGACTGAAAGCCGGTTTTCTTTCAACCTTGAAGAAGGCCGCTGTCCGGCCTGCAAGGGCCAAGGTTATCTCAAAGTAGCCATGAAGTTTTTGCCGGAGGTCTATCAGGTATGCGAAGTCTGCGGCGGGGCCCGATACAATGAAGAGACCCTGAGCGTGACTTACAAAGGAAAAAATATCGCCCAGATCTTAGAGATGACCATGGAAGAGGCCCGGGAGTTTTTCGCCGCGGTGCCAGCCATCGAAAAACCCTTACGGATCCTCTGCGAACTGGGGCTGGATTACCTTACCCTGGGCCAGGCTAGTCCCAGTCTCTCCGGAGGCGAGGCCCAGCGGGTCAAATTGGCCACGGAATTTGTCAAAGGAGGCCGAGGAGGGACCCTTTACGTCTTGGACGAACCCTCCACCGGCCTTCATATCGCCGACGTCCAGAAACTCATGCGCCTCTTACATGGTCTGGTGGACCAAGGGAATACGGTGGTGGTCATCGAGCACAACTTGGAGGTGATAAAAGAGGCCGACTGGATCATAGACCTAGGGCCGGGAGGAGGGGAAGCCGGAGGCTACCTCCTCTATCAGGGGCCTCCCCCAGGCCTTTTGGAAAAAGATACCCCTACGGCTCAGGCCCTTAAGGCTTACCTAGCTCGGGGAGAGACATGAGAAAGCTCCTTTTGGTCAAACTCTCGGCCTTGGGGGATGTGGTTCAAACCCTCCCGGTCCTAGAAGCCCTAAAAAGGGCTTCCCCGCCTTGGGAGATAGATTGGGTGGTGGAAGAGGAAAACGCCCCCTTTCTAGAAGGGCACCCTTTGATCCGAAGGCTTCTCGTCTTTCCTCGTCGAAGGATAATTAGACTCCTCAAATTCCGACGTTGGAGGGAGGCTTACCGGCTTTTTCAAGGCTTTCGCAAGGACCTCCAGACCGAAAACTACCACGTGGTGCTAGATCTCCAGGGGCTCTTTAAAAGCGCGGTGGTGGTAGCCCTGGCGCGAGGGGAACGCAAAATAGGCTTTGCCAACCACCGCGAGGGCAGCACCTTGCCCCTTACCGAAAAGCTTCCGGCTTACGATCCCGACCTTCACGCCGTAAGACGCTATCTCTCAGCCGCAACTTATCTCGGAGGGGCTCCGGAACCGGTTACCTTTCCCTGCCCCCCTTTTCCCTCCGCCGCAG
>JALWWR010000056.1 GCA_026993045.1 Thermodesulfatator sp. | reverse complement strand
GGCCAGGTGATGGGCCTCGGCGCAGATTCCACAAATGCGGGCCGTAAGAAAAGGCATCTCTTCCAGAGGGCGCCCTATCCCTAGAGTCTCAAAGCCCCGGAAAAGATCGGTCTTCCAAGAAAGACCGTGGAGGTTTCCCCGGGAATCTATCTTAATTTCTAAGCTCAAGGCCCCTTCGATGCGAGAGATGGTTTCTAAGCGGACCTTTGGCATGACCTTTTCCTTAGCAAGGGATGGGTGGCCAGATCAAAGCGGTAAAGACTGCCTATCGGGTCCGTCCATCTAGTTAGGGCCTGACTGGCCTTTTGGGGTACCAGAGCCGAGACCAGGGCCGAAAGGAGCCTCTCGCCCCGGGCCGAAAGGCCGGCCGGGGGGCCATAGCAACCAAGGCAGGGGTAGCCGGCCTTGAGGCATCGGGCCCCACAGCCCTTCTGGGTCACCGCCCCGGCACAAAAGACCCCCAGAGAAAGATAGCATTCTGGGATCTCAGGATCGGTCTCCGGGAACCTCCTGAAACTTGAGAGACGGAAAGGCCGTCTATTCCGGGGACATTCTATGCAGACCGGTTCCTCTGAAGGTTTGGGCGGCTGGCCGGAAAGAAGGCCTTGGAGACAAGCGGCCCAGGTGGGACCCTCCGGAGGGCAGCCCGGGATGCAAAGCTCGGGACTTATAAAGGAAGATACAGGCCGGGGACCTTCTCCCCAGGCCCAAAGGAGACCCGGGATCCCTCCCCAAAGGGCACAGGCCCCCACGGCAACCACCATGCGGCACTTCTTCCGAAAAACCTGGGCCATCTCCTCCTGCCCCGCGCTCTTTATCGCCCCGCATAAAAAGCCTATCTCGATCCCTTGGTCTGGGAATTTTTTTAAAATTTTGGGCTCTTCGTCCTTGACCTTGCTCCAGAAGACCACCTCGGCCTGAGAGAAGAACTCCGGGAGTTCTTCCAAGAAAAACACCGGATCACAGCCCCCGCAGGAAAGGAGGTTATGAACCGCGATCTTCATGGCTCAATTCCCTATAGAACTTCCAAATTTCCTCCCCCAGGCGCTCCCCTTCCCCGGCTGAGAGCCAGAGGACCTTGAGGCGTCGGGGGTCTTCCCCCAGGGCGGAAAGCACTCGTCTCAAGGCCTCAAGGTGCAAGCCGGCCCGGAGGTTTCCTTCCTTAAAGTGGCATTCCCCCGAGGGACAGCCCGCCACCAGCACCCCTTCGGCCTGGGCCAAGGCCTTTGTTACCACTTCGAGTTCCAGACTTCCGGTGCAGTTGATGCGTAAGGGTTGAAACCCTGGGGGAAGCTCGGGGCGATGAAAGGCCAAGTTCTCCAAGGCCCGGGCTGCACACCATTCGCAGAGAAACCCGATAATTTTAGGGGGCATTGGCAAGGGCCTCCAGAGTTTGAAGATAGGCCTGGCGGGGAAAGGGCTTTATGCGGAGGGCCCCGGAGGGACAGGCGCTGGCACAGAGACCGCAGCCGCAACAAAGGGCCTCTTCTACCTTTAACCCTTTGGGGCTCACGCGAAGGGCCTTAAAGGGACAGACCTCCACGCAAAGCCAGCACCGGCCGCAACGCTCCTCTTCCCAGTCCACCCACTCGGTATCCGCTAAAAAAGCAGACTTTTCTAGAAAAAGAAGGGCTTCAAGGGCTGCCGCCTCCCCGGAAAGGACGCTTTCGGAAAGATCTTTGGGGCCCGAAGCCGCGCCCGCGATCCAGATCCCTTTCCTTAAGGTCTCTACCGGAGCGGTCTTTTCCTCCCGGGGGGAGAAAAAACCAAACCGATCCGGACAAAGCCCTAGGAGGGAAGCCACCTCTTCGGAGCCGCCCTCCGGTACGAAACCCGGGACCAGGACTACCAGGTCCACAGCCCATACCTTTTGCCCTGGCTGGAGAGTGTTTTCGGCCAAGAGGGTCAGGCGTCCCTCATCTTCCGGCCTTAAAGGCACTTCGGAGATCTCAGCCACTTGCCCTCGGATAAACCGGAGCCCCTCCTCTTTGGCCCGCCTAAGGAGGGCCTCCCCCTCCGGGCTCTTCAATCTCAGGTCCAGATAAAAGTGATAGACCTCGGCCGAAAGCCTTTCCCTGAGGAGGATCCCGGCCTTTAGGGCCAAACCGCAGCAGATCTCCGAGCAGTAAGAGAGGTGCCTCCGATCCCGGCTTCCGGCGCAATGGACCACGGCCACCTTTCGGGGAGGGCCTCCGTCAAAACCGCGGAGGGCTTCTTTCTGGCAGAAGGCCTTTTCAAGATCCCAAAGGGTGATTACCCCTGGAAGACGTTTATAACCGTAGTAGGGGATTTTCTCCACGGGATAAGGCTTAAAGCCCGTGGCCACTATAATGCCTCCCACCTTTAGGCGGTGAAGGCGAGGGTTCTCCTCAAAACGGATGGCCTTGCGGGAGCAGACCTCCTTACATCGGGAACAACCCTCTCCCTTAAAGTGAAGACAACGGGCAGCGTGGATCACCGGGGCCCGTGGGACCGGGTGAGGGGGATCCATGGTAAGGGCCGGGGGATTTACCGGACAGACCCGGAGGCATTCTCCGCAGCCGTGACATCTTTCGGGGTCTACATAGCGGGGCCGTTCCTCAAGAGTGACCTCATAGGCCCCGGGCCGGCCCCCCACCTGAAGGACCCGGCTTAGGGTATAAAGGCGGATATTTTTCTGATGGCTTAAGGCGGAAAGGCGGGGGGAGACTAGACAGGAGGCACATTCCAGCCGGGGATAGAGGCGATCAAGGAAGACGGCCTTGCCTCCTAAAAAGGCCTCCCTTTCAACGAGATAGACCGGAAGCTCCTTTTCCGAAGCCTTCAAAGCTGCAGAAAGGCCCGCTATTCCGCCTCCTATTATTAGAAGGGCTTTGGTTATTGGAAACTCCTTTAAGTCCGGGGCCTGATAATAAGGGAGGGCCGAAAGCGCCCCCTTTAAAAGCCTTAGGGCCCTCTGGTAGGCCCCTTCCTTCCCTATCCAAGCCGCCTCTTCCCGCAGGGCCACCATGTGAAAGGCCCGGACCCGGAGTTTTTTGGAGAGGGTCTTGAAGGTGGGGCCGTGGAGGTGAGGAGAGCAGGCTCCCACTAGAACCGCCTCTCCCGGAAGGATCCGAGCTTCAAAGAAGGCCTGTCCTTCAGGGGAGCAAAGAAAGGGGTGTCGGAGGACTTCCACTCCAGAGGAAGCCAAGGCCTTTTTAAGGGCCTTAAGATCCAGGTTTTCGCTTATATTTCCGCCGCACTCGCAAAGAAAGACCTTCGTTCTCATTCTTCCTCCGGAAGCCCTAGCCAAGAAGGAGAAAGTCCCAGCGCTAGGCCCAGATACTGAGTGAAGTATCTCACTGGAAAGGACGGGCCTCCATAGATCTCGAGATTCAATTTACAAACCGGACAAGCCACCGCCAGCCCCGTGGCCCCCTTTTGGTGGGCCTCGAAGATAAGACGCTGGCAGAGGTTCTTTATGACCGGGGAGTCCGTCCGGGGGAGATGCCCTCCACAGCAATGGGACTTAAGGGTAGTAGGCACTACCGGATAGCCCACCGCCGAAAGGGCCTTCTCCAAGGCTTCAAGATCTGTGGGGCAAGGACGGGAGAGGAAACAGCCGTAATAGACCGCTACCGGAAGGCCTCGGAAGCCTGCCGAACGGAACTTTGAAAGGTCGAGGCGGGCCAAAAACTCGGTTAGAGGCAAGATCTGAGGAGTCTTGAGGGAAAGCTCCAGGCCTTCTTCTTTCAGGAGTTCTGCAATCCGGGCTCGGAAGCCCGCTTCTTTCCGAAGAAGGTCTTGGGCGCGTTTGAGGTTATGGAAACAGAGGCTACAGGCCACCAGGAGTTCTTCTCCCTGGGCCAGAGCTAGATTGCGGGCGGCCAGAAAAAGCCCCACCCCCTCTGGAGCTTCCTCGATCTCCCGGGCCCCGCAACAATTCCAGTCTGAAAGGACCTCCAGTTCAACTCCTAAAGAGGAGGCCAGGGTTTCTATGGAGAGATAGAGGTCGCGGGCCAGATGCTCCGAGGAACAGCCCGGATAGTAAAGGATTTTCATTTCCACCCCCTAGCCCGCTCCAGCGCACGCTTTAAGGCCGGAAGCCCCTTGATCTTGGAAGGAGCGGTGACCTCTTTTTCTCCTTCCGGGCCGGGAAGCCGCAGTAAAAGCCGCTGATCCTCAGCCGGACCCAGCACGCGGATCTGATAGGCGTGGACGGCTCCGAAGTCAAAGGAGCGCCCTCTCTCCTCCAGAAGGCTCCAAAAGATCCGGCTCCACTCCGGATGCTTGCGCCACCTCCTCCCTGGAGGAAGGCCTTCTCGTCTTAAAAACCGTAAAAACTCCACTATCGGTATCTCTTGTGGGCAGCGGGTCTCGCAAAGATAACACCCCACGCAGACCCAAGGGGTATTGGCTGAAGGTAAAGAGTCCGGGACCTCCTCCCAGGCCTGGATCAAGCGCCAGGGAGGAAGATCCATCTCTTCGTAAACCGGACAAATAGCCCCGCAAATCCCGCAGGCGTTACAGTCTTTGAGGCGCTCGGCTTGGGAAAAAGTCTTAGGAAGCGGAGGCGAAGGGGCTTTTTTAGGGAGCCGCTCCTGGATCTCCTTTAGCTTTAAGCCCTTTTTCTTTAGTTCCAGGATAGCCTTCAGGCGCTCCAGGGTCCAGGTTGGATAATAGAACTTTACCCCTCCCTTTTTCTGGCCTTTTCTTTTTCCCTTGGGGAGCAGCCCTAATTGAACATAATAAAGAAAGGTGCGTTTGCTGATCTGGTAGCCTTCTTCAGCAAGCTTCTGTAAAATATCTTCCAAGAGCAATCCAGGCTCCATACTTCTGTTTTTAACAGAAAATTTATTCTTTTTCAAAGAGGGGAGGATGACATGGGAGAGATAAAAAGCGCCTTGGAGATCGCTTTAGAGAAGGCGGAAAAGATAGGCAAGGCCTCCAAAGAAGAGCTTCAGGCCCAAGAGTGGCAGGATCGGGGGCGACGTTTGGCGGCCAAATTTTTAGGGGGGGAAGAGGTAAAGATAGAGGAGGAACTGGGGCGACTCTCTCCTAAAGAACGTCTTCCTTTCCTTCAGGGTCTGCTAGACACCCTGCTCCGAAACGTAGTCCTTCCTCGGGATCAGGTAGCTATGGATCAGGTCAAGCGGGCTTTAGCAGGGTTAGAAGCAGTGTTTGCATCTTTCCCGGAGGTCAAACGTCTTACCCAGGAGATCGAGCGCCTCCTCACCCAGTATCTCCAACATCGGGAGGGGCTTTACCAGCAACTCAAACAGCAATTTGAGGCTCAATTGGCAGGGATGGAGGAGGCTTTGGCCCAGCAGATGGGGGTCCAGGTCAAAGTGGAGGTGGAGCTTCAACCTAAGTTTCAGGAAGAATGGCGCAAGATCCGGGACCAGCTTGATCCGCAATACGAACGCCAACTTCGCTATCTTAAGGATATCTTCCGACAGGCTCTGCCCAAATGAAACAACTTCGGGAGATCCTGGAGGGGCTAAGGCAGGGGGCTTTGTCGGTAGAGGAGGCCCTGGAGAAACTGAGCTATCTCCCTTATGAAAAACGGGGGCCTCTAAGGCTGGATCACCATCGGGCCCTGCGCAAACACTTTCCGGAAGTTATCTACGGGCCGGGGAAGACTTTAGAGGAACTAGAGACCGTCGTGGAGTCATTTTTAGAAAAAGAAGTCTCCCTTCTTATCACCCGCTTGGATCCGAAGACGGCCACGGCCCTTAAGGACCGGTTTCCGGTCCTGGAATATCATTCTCGGGCCCGTCTTTTGGGCTGGCGTCCTGAAAGGGTTCCTTTACGGGGGCGGTTGGCGGTAGTGGCGGCCGGGGCGGCGGATCAGCCAGTGGCCGAAGAGGCCCGGGTGGCCGCGGAGTATTTCGGGAATTTTACCGAAACCTTCTACGATGTGGGGGTGGCCGGGCTCCATCGTCTCTTGCCGGAGGTGAAGAGACTTCGCCAGGCCCGGGCCTTGATCGTGGTGGCTGGAATGGAGGGGGCCCTCCCGAGCGTGGTGGCCGGTCTAGTGGATCGCCCGGTAATCGCGGTTCCCACCAGCGTAGGTTATGGGGCCCATTTTGGGGGCCTGGCCCCGCTTCTGGCCATGCTCAATACCTGCGCCCTCGGGGTGGCGGTAGTAAATATTGACAACGGGATCGGAGCAGCCTATTTTGCAAGTATAATCAATCAAATGGTAGAGGAAGAAAATGGCCAAAAGAGGTCGCAAAAAAAAGGATAGTCCGGAAGGAATGCTGCTAGAGATGTTAGAAATCACGGATAGGGAAGGAAATGTGGTGGGACTCCTTCCGCGGGGCCAGATCCACGAACAAAAACTTTTTCACAAAGCGGTGCATGTCTTTCTTTTTGATCCCGAAGGCCGAATCTATTTACAAAAACGCTCGCGGCTTAAGGATGAAAACCCCGGAAAGTGGGACTCTTCGGCCTCCGGTCACGTCTCGCCTGGTGAACCCTATCCGGTGGCGGCTCGCCGGGAGCTAAAAGAAGAGTTAGACATTGTAGTCACCCCAATTCAGGAACTTTTAGTGTTGGATCATCAGTATCCGGATAAAAAGGTCAGGCTTCACTTTATCTTAGCAGAAACCCACCAATCCCCCAAGCCAGTGGATTGTCAGGACACAAGAATCTTTAGTCCCGAGGAGGTAGAAAAACTTACCTTGGCACCAGCAGACAAAAGGGCGTGGAACCTTCTTAAAAAGATGCCCCCCATAGCAGGGGGGCATCCGTAAACCTTTCTTTTACGGTGGGACAAAGTCCAAGTGGAACTCCAGCTTCATCTTATCATCAGGCCACCACTTCCTCTGCTTCAATAACCTCCATGTCATCCGCCATATAAGCTTTTGCCATCTCTTTTTTCTGCGTTCTTCTTCTTTTGTCTTTGGCTTTATAAGCATAATATTCCCTCAACCACCAGGTTGTAATGG
>JALWWR010000055.1 GCA_026993045.1 Thermodesulfatator sp. | reverse complement strand
ATGTTGGGGCCGGTGATGATCAAGAGCCGGCTGGTTTCGGGATCTAGCTCCACGGTGTTAGGTACGAAGGTCCCGGCGGGCAAGACCTTTTCTAGGACCGGATGTCGGGCCTCTTTAAGGTAAATCCCAGGCTCTTCTTGGATCTCGGGACGTACATACCGGTTTTCTTCCGCCACTTCCGCCAAAGAGGCCAGGGCGTCTATTTCGCCCAAAGCCGTGCTGGTCTCTTTGAGACGAGAGGCCTCTTCGGCCACGGCTTCTCTAAGCTCTAAGAAGAGGGCATATTCTAGCTCTTTCAGCCGTTCTTCCGCTGAAAGGACCCGGGTCTCAAACTCTTTGAGCTCGGACGTAACAAACCGCTCCGCATTGGCCAAGGTCTGTTTCCGGATATAGTCCGGGGGGATTCGGGAAAGATGGGCCTTAGTGACCTCTAGATAGTAGCCAAAGACCCGGTTGTAGCCCACCTTAAGGTTGGGGATCCCGGTGCGTTTCCGTTCGCGTTCTTCTAGTTCCCGGATATACCGCAGGGTGTTTTCTCGGAGATCGCGCAGCGTGTCCAGTTCGGGATGCACCCCGGGGCGGATAAGCCCCCCTTCCCGGGCCGCGGCCGGCACCTCGTCTTTAAGAGTCTGGGCCAGGCGCTGATAAAGGGCACCGAAATCTCCCAGCCTCAAAGACCACTTTTCAAGGACCTCCTGCCCTTTTAAGAGTTCCTGTATCTCGGGCAGCACCTTTAAGCTATCCCTCAGGGAGGCCAGGTCCCGGGGGGTGGCCAGCTTAAGGGCGCAGCGCCGCGAAAGACGTTCGAGATCCGCTAGACGCGAGAGTTTTTCCCGTAAAGCCCGGCGAAGGGACACATTTTCTTTGAGAAAGGCCACGGCTTCTTGTCTTTCCAGAATGGCCCTTTTGGAACGCAGGGGATAAAGGATCCAGCGCCGCAAGACCCGCCCTCCCATGGGGGTCTTGGTCTGGTCCAAGACCCAAAGGAGGGAGTATCGCACCGAGCCGTCAAACTGGTTGCGCACCAGCTCCAGGTGCCGTTTGGTGGCTTCGTCCAAGATCAGGTAATCCCCCCAAAAATAGGGTTTAGGGGGTTCCAGACGGTCCCAGGCCTCTTTTTCGTTTTCCCGGAGGTATTCTAAGAGGGCTCCGATCGCCGGAAGGGCCCCGGAAACCTCCGCCAGTCCCAAACCAGCAGGATCCGCCACCCCAAAAAGGGTGCGCAAAGTCTCCCGGGCCCGCTTTTCTGAAAACCAAGAGCCTGGAAGCACGGTCAGATGGACCCCAGGCCAAAGACTTTTAAGACGGGCCTGGAGCTCTTCGCCCCGACCTTCCGGCCAGAGAAGCTCCCGGGGCTCTAAACGGAAAAGCTCGTTGAGAAGGGCCTCATCCTCTTCCAACTGGGTGGCCCGGAATTCCCCGGTGGAAAGGTCTAAAAGGGCCAGCCCCAGCGGAGAGCCGGGATGGACCGCCCCTAGATAATGGGGTTCCTTCTCCGCCAGACCCTCCAGATCCACAAATAGGCCGGGGGTGATCACCCGGACCACTTCCCGTCGCACCAGCCCCTTGGCCTCCCGGGGGTCCTCCACCTGTTCGCAAAGGGCCACTTTTCGGCCGGCCTCTACCAGCTTTCGGAGGTAGGGGGCCACGTTGGAGACCGGCACCCCACACATAGGCACCCGTTTCCCAGCTCCGGCTTCCCGCGAGGTTAGGGTGATTCCCAGAATCTGGGAGCCCTCTTCCGCATCCTCAAAAAACATCTCGTAGAAGTCCCCCAGCCGGAAAAAAAGAATACAATGGGGATAACGCCGCTTGATCTCGAAGTATTGGCGAAACATGGGGGTCAGTTTGGACATGCTATCTAACTTTAAAGGTAAAGCCGGTGTTCCTCAACGTAGCGCCGTACCGCTTCCGGTACCAAGTAGCGGATGGAACGGCCCTCCCGGCAGAGACGCCGAATGGAGGTAGAGGAGATCTCTAGAGGGGTAATTTCTTGGAAAAGGACCCGGGCCCGGAGAGAGGGCTCCGGGAAGATCTCCGCCAGCCGGGGATAAGCCTCTTTCAGGCCTTGAAGCCCCCGATTGGCCACCACCAGGACCGCCAGTTCCGGCAGCCGCCGGTACTGATACCAGGTATCCAGCTCGAGGAAGCTATCTAGCCCTAGCAAGAAATAAAACTCTCGGCCTGGGAAACGCTGGTGCAACTGGCGCAAGGTCTCCACGGTATAAGAAGGCCCGGGCCTTTGGCCCTCGATGTCTAGGACTTCAAAGGCAGGATGGTCCGCCACGGCCAGACGCACCAACTCCAGCCGATCCCGGAAAGGGGAGTGGGGTTCGGCCCTTTTGTGAGGCGGGGTGCCGGCAGGGATGAACCAGACCTGCTCTAGCCCCAAGGCCTCTCTCACCTCTTCGGCCAGACGCAAGTGCCCGAAATGGATGGGATCAAAGGTTCCGCCTAAGAGGCCGATTTTCATGGTCTCTTAATCGAGCCGGACATGAAGGTCTAAGAACCAGGCCAGCCTTTAGTATTTTGGAAAAAGGCTCCCCGGGCCCGCACTCCTTCCAGATTGGCCCCGGTAAAATCCGCCCCTTTAAGATAGGCCTCGATAAGATCGGCCCCTTCCAACCAGGCCTCCCTAAGATCGGCCCCGGTAAGATCGGCCTGGATGAGGTTGGCTTGGCGCAGATTGGCCCTAAAAAAGATGGTTAGGGGTAAAGAACTGCCCCGAAGGTTGGCTTCCTCAAGCTGGGCCTCGGCGAAGTCCGCCCCCTGGCCATCTAAGGCCAAGAGTTCTTCTTTGCTAACCCGGGCCATGTCTTTCAAAATAGCGGGTTTAAAATAGAAAGGCAACCGGAAGACCTTTAAGATCCTATGAAAAAAGAGCGGTTAGACAAAGTGCTGGTGGCCCGGGGGTTGGCGGAAAGTCGGGAGAAGGCCCAGGCCCTTATCTTAGCAGGCCAGGTCTTTGTGGAAGGTCGAAGGGTAGATAAGGCCGGAACTAAGATCTCCCCTGAGGCCCAGATCGAGATCCGAGGCCGAGGGCTTCCTTACGTCTCTCGCGGAGGGCTTAAGCTTGAAGGCGCCCTTAAGGTCTTCGGACTTGCGGTAAAAGGCTGGGTTTGCGCCGATATCGGGGCCTCTACTGGGGGCTTTACCGACTGTCTCCTTAAACATGGAGCCCGGAAGGTCTACGCCATCGACGTGGGCCGAGGACAGCTTCACGAAAAGCTTCGGCAAGATCCCCGGGTGGTAGTAATGGAGGGGGTAAACGCCCGATACTTAAAGGCCCAAGACCTGCCAGAAAAGGTGGATTTGGTAACGGTGGATGTCTCTTTTATTTCCCTTCGAAAGATCCTCCCCGCGGCCTTAAAGATTTTAAAGCCCGGAGGCTTCATCCTGGCCCTTATCAAACCCCAGTTTGAGGTGGGACCGCGGGAAGTAGGCCGAGGCGGGGTGGTGCGGGAGCACCAAAAGCAAAGGCGCGTTATAGAGGAAATCTGGGCCTTTGGGGAAAAAGAGCTGGGCCTAAAAGCCCTAGGGGTGGCTGAAAGCCCTATTTTAGGGCCCTCTGGCAATAGGGAGTTTTTTATTCTTTTTAAAACTTGAAATTTTATGCCATTTCTGCCTTTACAAGCTCAAAAGCAGTTGTTATTTTGCCAAAAGATACGGAGAGGAGGTTCAAGCGGTGAAGATAATATTTGACCCGGACATACCCGAAGAGCTTAAAGAAGATATCAAGGCCTTGGTGGAAGAAGAAGTCCAAGAGGAAGCTTGTCCGGAATGCGGTTGCAAGGAGATTTACGTGGCCCTGATGGAGGGCGTCTTAGACGCCAAGTGTTACGATTGCGGGCATTCCTTTGCTGAGATCGAGATGGAAGAGGAGTAATCCTTCTTCCATCTTTCGATACAAGCATAGGCGTTGTGGGCATGGATAGATTCCCAGTTTTCAGCCGCCACCTTAAACCAAACAATATCGGGGTGTTCTAAAAGTTTTTGGGTTACCTCTCGCACCACGTCTTCTACAAACCGGGGCCTTTGATGGGCTATCTCAGTCACGAACTTCTCGTCCGGTCTCTTTAAAAGGGGGTAGACCGGGCTTGAGGCCGCGCTTTCCACGATCTCTATCAGGTCTTCCAGCCATACAAAGCCTTTAAACCGCACCTTTAAAGAGACCAGGCCCCTTTGGTTATGGGCCCCGATTTCGCTTATGGCCTGGGAGCAGGGACAAACCGTCATAATGGGTACCTGGACTCCCAGGATAATATCCAGCCCCCGGGAGCTTTTGGCTCCGGCAATGAGACATTGATACTCCATAAGCGAAGGAGAGCGGGTCACCGGGGCCTCTTTTTTCAAAAAATAGGGAAAGGAGATCTCCAAATGGGCCTCTTGGGCCGAGAGTTTCTCCCGCATCCGGTCCAGGATGAAAGGAATGCTCTTAATGTGGATCTCTTCCCGAAACTCGTTAAGGATTTCTATAAAACGGCTCATGTGAGTGCCTTTGAATTCCTGAGGGAGGTTCACGTACATGTTGATTTCGGCAACCGTGTGCTGGAGCCCGCGACGCTTGTCTAGCACCGAGACCGGATACCGAATCCCCTTTATCCCCACTTTATCAATGGGGATCTCCCGGGAATCTAAAGAGCCTTGAATATCTTTCAGGTCTTGAAAGTCTTGGGAGACTTGGTCAGACATTTCTCAGGCGAGTTTCTCTAGGACTTCCACCAGCCGGCCGGCTATCTCTTGGGAAGGGCTTGAAATCTCCAAAAGCGAGCGGCCTTCTCTTTCGGCCTTTAAAATCTCCGGGTCTTCTGGAAAAGAGACCACCGGTTTTACCCCCAAGGTCTGGGCCACAAAATCGGCGTCTTCCGGACTCCTTAAGGCGTTCCCTATCACCAAGACCCTTTCCATATTTAGCTCTCGGGCCAGTTTCAAGATCTGCTTAGCGGTCTCCAAACTTCCGCGATAGGGTTGAGTTACCACCAAGATGGCGTCCATGGGCACCACAGTGCCCCGGCCGAAATGCTCCACCCCGGCCTCCATATCCACTACCACCGCTTCCTGAGACTGGAGAAGGAGGTAAGAGAGCAGGCGCCGCAAAACAGTCTGCTCTGGACAAGCACAGCCCCCTCCGGCCTCTCTAATAGCCCCTAAGACCATAAGTTTGAGACCGTCCTTAGTAAGGGTGAACTTCTCGGGCAGATCCTCGATTCGAGGGTTCAGGGTGTAATAAGGGCCGGCCTTTTCAGCCCTCTGGGCCAAAAGATCGCGCATCTCCGCCAGGGGTTTCAAGCGGGCCTCATCCGCGAAACCCAAAAGACGTCCCAAATGAGGGCTGGGATCAGCGTCAATAGCCAAAACCTTGTACCCTTTACGCCAGAGGGCCCCGCAAAGAAGGGCCGCCACCGTGCTTTTGCCTACCCCGCCTTTTCCACAAAAGGCCACTTTCATATTAGCTCCATTTTAAACCTTAAAGGAGCCTTTGCCAAAAAAAACGGATTATTCCAAGGCCTCAAGTTCTTCTTCTGGAATTACTCCGGGTCTCAAGACCTGGATTTTGTCCCCTACCACCGAGACCAAGGTGGAGGGAAGACCTCCCGGGGTGGGACCGCCGTCTAGGATCAAATCTATTTCTGGGAAATAATGGGCCACTTCTTCCGCGGTGCGGGCCGGGGGCTCTTCCGAAAGGTTGGCGCTGGTGCCGGTGATAGGGTTCCCGAAAAGCCGGGGGAGCTCCCGGGCCAAAGGGTGAGAGGAGACCCGTAAGGCCACGGTCCCGGTCTCAGCCGTAATCCAAGAAGGAATTTCCGGCCGGGCCTTAAAGACCAGAGTTAGAGGGCCCGGCCAAAAACGTTCCATCAGCTTTTGGGCTACCTCTGGGATCTCCTCCACCCAGCGGACCACCTCTTCCAGGTCACTCAAAAGCAGGAGCACCGGTTTGTCTCTACGCCTCCTTTTCAAGGCGTAAAGACGCTGGATGGCTAAGGCGTTAAAGGGATCCGCCGCCAGCCCGTAAAAGGTCTCGGTGGGAAAGCCTACGATTCCACCTTCCGAAAGGATCCGTAAGGCCTCGCTTAGGGCCTCTTCCTCTTCAGCCCGGAGTATCCTCATCCCTGAGCCAGTTTGGCGCGGTATTTCCGGAGCTTGTCCTTTATTTGGGGATCGGAAAGGGCCAGGATCTCTAGGGCCAAAAGGGCGGCGTTGGTGAAATTTCCAATCCCCACCGTAGCCACCGGCACCCCTCGGGGCATCTGCACGATGGAAAGGAGGGCGTCCAAACCGTTAAGGGGACCCGCGGCCACCGGGACCCCGATTACCGGAAGGGTGGTATGGGCCGCCACCACCCCCGGAAGATGGGCCGCCAGCCCCGCGCCAGCAATTATGACCTTAAGCCCCCGGGCCTCGGCCTCTTCCACATAACGGCGCACCTTTTCGGGACTGCGATGGGCCGAGGCTACCTCTACCTCGTAGGGGACTTCAAATTCCTGAAACACCTTTTCGGCCTTTTCCACCTGAGGAAGATCGCTGGTGCTTCCCACCAAGATCCCCACCACCGGAGAACGCAAGTGTCGCAAAGCCTTCTGGCCGATGTCTCTTCTATAATGCGCTCCTTCAAAGGAGATCTTTTCTACCGCCTCGTAAGCCTTGCGGATAGCCGAAGGGATGTCCGGCCCCAGGGCCGTCACCCCCAAGACCCGCCCCCCGGCGGTGACTAACTGATCCTCGCGGCGGGCGGTGCCGGCATGGAAGACCTTGACCCCGGGAAGCCTCTCCGCGGCTTCGATACCAGTAATAACCTTGCCCTTTTCGTATTTTCCGGGATACCCGGCGCTTGCCATCACCACACAGACCGCTGCCTCGGGGCGGACCTTTACCTGGCACTCGGCCAGACGGCCCTCAAAGGCCGCTTCCATCAGTTCTACT
>JALWWR010000054.1 GCA_026993045.1 Thermodesulfatator sp. | reverse complement strand
AGCTTTGGCGGTCTTTTACGGGGGCTTGGTGCGACGGCAAAATGTGCTCTCGGTGGTGATCCAGAGCCTTATCATGATCTCCATTGTCACTTTGGAGTGGATCTACGTGGGCTATAGTCTTTCCTTTGGTCCTGATGTTTACGGCTTGATTGGAAGTCTTAAATATTGGGCCTTGCAAGGGGTGGGGGCCAAGCCCAGCCCTGATTACGCCTCAACCGTTCCCCATGCGGTCTTTATGATCTACCAGTGCATGTTCGCGGTGATCACGCCCGCCCTTATCACTGGGGCCTTTGCGGAAAGGGTGCGGTTTCGGGCCTTTGTCATCTTTAGCCTCCTTTGGGCCCTCTTTATCTATAATCCCCTCTGTCACTGGGTCTGGGGTGGAGGTTGGCTGGGCAAACTGGGGGTTATGGACTTTGCCGGGGGGCTGGTGGTCCACGCCAGCTGTGGAGCGGCGGCCTTGGTGATGGCG
Organism: Thermodesulfatator sp.; assembly: GCA_026993045.1. Classification (GTDB taxonomy): domain Bacteria; phylum Desulfobacterota; class Thermodesulfobacteria; order Thermodesulfobacteriales; family Thermodesulfobacteriaceae; genus JALWWR01. Next base: position 6,520 of record JALWWR010000054.1, on the reverse strand, counting down.
CTGGTAGTAGGGCCCCGGAAGGGGTTTGGGCGCACGGCCTTTATTCCCCATAACCTCTTGCTTACGGTGATCGGAACCGGGCTTCTCTGGTTCGGCTGGTTTGGTTTTAACGCCGGAAGCGCCTTGGAGGTGGGGCCGGTGGCCGCTAAGGCCTTTATTAACACCCACGTGGCAGCTATGACCGCTATGGCTATGTGGGTCCTGGTAGAACGTATCCACCAAGGCAAGCCCACGGTTTTGGGGGCCTGCAGTGGGGCCATAGCCGGACTGGCCACTATTACTCCGGCCGCGGGTTTTGTGGGGGTTAACGCCTCGGTGGTCATCGGCATTTTGGCCGGTCTGTTTTGCTATCTGGCAGTACTTCTTAAAAACCGGCTCCGTTACGATGACGCCCTAGACGTAGTAGGAATTCACGGGGTAGGAGGGGTGCTAGGGACGCTTTGTATCGGGATTTTTGCTGCTCAAGGTAATTTTGGGATTCAGGCCATTGGAGTGGCGGCCACCGTGGGCTTTACCCTCGTGGGGACCTATATCTTGGCTAAGGTGGTAGACCTGGTCGTGGGTCTGCGGGTGACGCCCGAGGTGGAGACCGCAGGGCTGGATCTTTCCGAACACGGAGAAGAGGCTTACGTCCTTTAGCCTATATCTCAAGGAGCTCTTTGACTATGGGATGGGAGGGGGCCCCAAGGAGAGCCTCAAGGGGCCCCTGCTGAATAATCCTTCCTTCGTGGAGCACTACCACTTGATCAGCCATAAGTTTTACATCCAAGGGATCGTGAGTTACGTAAAGGATAGCCGGGTGTTTTTCTTCCCGGATGCGTAGAAATTCTCGGTGAAGTTTTTTCTTGCGAGGAAGATCCAGGTTAGAGAAGGGTTCGTCGAGGAGAAGAAGTTCTGGTTCTTCAACCAGGGCCCGGGCTAGAGCCAGTCTTTGCCTCTCACCTCCGGAGAGCTGAAAGGGTTTGCGTTTGGCGTGGGCGGAAAGGCCCAGAAATTCCAAAGTGGAACGTATGCGAGCCTGGTCCACGGTCTTTGAGCGGGCCCGAAGCACAAAGGCCAGGTGCTCCTCCACCGTCATATGCTCCCAAAGCCCCAGATTTTGGAAGATAAAACCGATTCCTCGCCGGTGCGGAGGAAGAAGAAGCCTTCGGCCAGAGGTGGCAAGTTCTCCCCCAATCCATACCTGGCCCTGATCTGGGACCTCAAGCCCCGCGATAATGCGAAGGAGGGTGCTTTTTCCTGCTCCAGAGACCCCGAGAATGGCCACTATCTCACCGCGATCTACCTCAAGCCCCACCCCCTTTAGGACGGTCCCTTCCCCAAATCCTTTGTGAAGATCCTTAAGGACTAAGGTCTTCATCTAAATCCCCCGCTATAAAGGAGGGCCACTCCGAGAAGGGTCCCCACGGAGTGGAGCAAGGCCAAAGCTGCGGAGTGGGAAAGGGGGTTGTTCACCGAAAGGGTATAAAGACGCACCACCAGGGGCTCGCCTTCGGGGGGGTAGAGCATGGTGCTAAGCCCGAGTTCATTTACGGAAAAGATAAAGACCAGCATCCAGGCTAGAAAAAACCAACTTCGGACTTGGGGAAAGAGGATGTGACGCAGGATAGCAAGAGGGCCGTGACCGGTGAAGAGGGCCGCTTCCCAGGCCGAGGGATCTAGATGTTCAAAGGCCGTCTCAAGGCTCCGGTAGGAGAAAAAAGAATACCGGGCTAGATACCCCAGGATAAGGAGCCCGAAGGTGCCATAAAGGAGGCTTAGAACTCCCTGGTTCCAGAAATAAAGGATTCCGGTGGCGAGCACCGCCGGGGGGAGGAAAAGCCCGGCCAAAGCGAGCCCTGACATTAAGGAATGTCCCTTGCCCTTCCGGCTATAAAAGACCGCCAAGGCCCAAAGAGCGGAAAGAAAGCCGGCCACAGTGGCGTAAAAAAGCCCTCGGAGAAGGCTTGGAAGACCGTTTTTCAAGGCGAACTTCAAGGCCCTAAAAGAGGCCGCCTCTTTCACTAGGGCGGAAAGGGGGAGAAACAGGAAGACGAAGACCAGGAGAAGAAGGCTTAAAAGAAGGACGGCCTTAACGGCTGGAGAAGGGGAGAAGATAAGTCCTTGGGGTTTTCCGGCCCTTTGATAAAAGAGGAGGCTTTTTCGAAAGAGGCGGTATTCCAGAAAGAGAAGCAAGACCCCCAGAGCTGCCATGGGCCAAGAGGCCGCCACCGCCGCCCGGAAGTCATAAAGGGTTGAAAATTGGATTAGGACCTCATAAGGGAGCACCGGAACCCCCAGATAGGTAGGCACCCCTAGTTCTGTAAAAGCGAGAATGAAGACCAAGAAAGTCCCAGCAAGAAGGGCGGGATAGACCTTGGTAAGGGTGATCCTTCGGAAGACCGTTCCAGGCGGAGCGGTCATCAACCCTGCTTCTTCCTCCTCCGGAGGAACGGCCTTAAAGGCGATCCAGGCAAACCAGAAGACCACCGGAGAAAAAGAACTCGTAAGGACCCCTATCACCCCAGCCGGGGAGAAAAGCCAAGCATTGAGCCCGGAGGGCAAGAGGGCGTCCCAGGCCAGGGCCATCTGATAGGGGACGAAAAATATTGGGGTTACCAGGAGGAGGGATAAAAGGCGGGTTCCAGGAAGAGAAATTTTTGCCAGGACAAAAGCCGCTCCCGAACCGATCAGGAGCGAAAGGAGAGCCGTTCCAGAGGCCACTAGAAGGGTATTCCTAAAGGCGCGGGATAAAAAGGCCTCCAGCCCAGGCTGAATCTCGGGAAAATGCCAAAGGAGGGCTGCCAGTGGAAACCCCAGAACCAGACCCAGATAAACCCAGCTTCCTAAACGGAGTCCTCTCACAAACGGGAGATCCAGTCTTTAAGATAGGGTACAATCTCTTCCATTTTGCGGGCCACAGCCTCGTAGTCTACCTTTAGGGTGCGGATCTCGGAGAGCCGGGGCATCCCCTGCGGAGGCTGGGCCTGGGGGTTTAAAGGGATCTGACGGCATACCATCTGGGCCAAGGCCTCTTCGGTTTCGGGAGAAAGCAGATAGTCAATGAGTTTTTTAGCGGTCTCAGGGTGGGGCGCGCCTCGAATAAGGGCCACGGCGTTGGGCATAAAGAGGGTCCCCGGGCCCTTTTGGTCCGGAATGACCATTTCCACCGGATAGCCGGCTTCTATCATAGCGAAGGCGTCGTCGTTATCCACCAGGCCGAATTTAACCTTACCCTTAGCCACCCAGCGGGCCACTTCCCCATTGGAGGCCGCAAGCTTAAGACCGTTTTCCCGAAGGCCTTCGAGAAACTCCCGGGCCCTGGCGTCTCCCCAGAGCACAAAGAGGGAGGCTACATGGAAGGAGGTGGTCCCAAAGAGGGGATTGGCCAAGGCAAACTGCCCCTTCCAGCGGGGATCCAGCATATCTTTAAGACCTTGGGGATAGTCCTCCCGGGGCACAAGCTCCCGGTTCACCAGAAAGACCCGGATCCTCCCGGAAAATCCAGTCCAGTAGCCTTCGGGGTCTTTAAAGGCCTCGGGGATATCACGGGCCGCCGGTGATCTATAGGGTGCCAGGACTCCTTTCTGTTTGAGTATCTCTACCCTCAAGACATCGTTTGACCAAAAGACATCGCATTGGGGCCGGTCCTTTTCGGCTATCAGGCGGTTGACCAGCCCGGTGGACTTGGTCTCTTCGGTGTCAAAAACGGCCTTGACCTTGATGCCAGTCTTTTCCTCAAATTTACGAAGCACCGGCTCGGAGAAGACTTGATCGGTGGAGGTGTAGACTACCACCACCTTCTCTCCAGATCGGGAACAAGCGTAAAGAAAGAGGGCCAGAAGCAAAATCGAAAGGGTTAAAAGCCCTCTTTTCATCACTTGGCCTCCACCTCAAGAAGGTCAAAGGCGGTGCTGGCGTCGGCCTTGGTCCAAAGACCAATCCCTCCGGCTTGGGAAAAGGTCTTATCCTGAACTTCGATCTTGAGCTCTCCATCAAAATAACATCGGATTCGATTTCCTTGATGGATCACTTTTATATGGTGCCAGTTTTTAGGGTTGGCCTTAAAGGAGCTGGAACGAATCATACGCCGCCGGCCGCTTTTCACATAGTAGAGACGGAAGTTGTCTTCTAGCGGATTCCAGCGCACCACATAATAATTGTCAGGATCTTGGACCCGCCAGATAAGTCCCCCGCCTTGATCTTCCCATCCCTTTACAGCTCGTACGTAAACCGAGAGGGTAAGGTCCTTCAATTTAAGATCCGGACGCCATAAGACATTGAAGGTGGCCCCATGATTGGTCTTAGGATTAGGTTTTACCAGGACTACTTTTTCTCCCGAGGGAGCCCCTTTCCAGGCCATCACCTTCCAAGGGGCTAGCTCTCCTCGACCGGCAGTTTGGGCTGATTTAAATCCAGAAGGGCTTTGTCCTACGGGGTCCTTTTCAAAATCAAAGACCCAGATCCTATCTTCCGCTTGTCCTTTACTCCAAAGGACGAGACTCAATATCAAGAAAATCAAAAGTCTAACCTTCATTGGCCCCCCATTTACGCGGATTTCTCCTAATTAAAAACGAGGATTTTTTATCCTTCAAGCCCGCCTCTTGAATCCTTTAAGGGTTTGATTTAAGGTTGCCATATGGCAGGGGGCTTTAATCCCCGGGCTTATCGTCCTAAGGCCGAAAAGAGAAAAAGAAAGTTCCCTAAGGTCTTCCTTTGGACCTGGGGGCTTTTGGGAGTTATAGGCCTTCTTGGGGCCGGAGGCCTGGAATGGTATTATAGCCACACCTTGAAACGGGTCTCCCAGTTGCAGGAGGAGACCCAAAAACTGACGCAGGAGATCGAGGCCCTTAAAAAAGATCCTCGCCGCTATGAAGAGATTGCTCGAAAAAAATACGGTTACGTAAAAGACAACGAACGTCTGATCCTTTTTAAGGAGGGGAAATAATGGCTTACACCACCTCGGATTTTCGCAGGGGGCTCAAGATCGAGTGGGAGGGGAAACCCTACGAAGTCTTGGAATATCAACATTCTAAGGTGGCCAAAGGCCAGGCTACGGTGCGCACCAAACTCCGGGATCTGACCACTGGCCGGGTCCAGGAGGTCAATTTCCGTTCCGGAGAGCGCTTTGAAAAGCCCGATTTAGAAGAAAAGGAGATGCAGTACCTCTATCAAGAAGGGGATCGATACGTCTTTATGGATATGGAAGACTACGATCAGGTTTATCTCGATCGGGACCAGTTAGGGGAGGCCTGGAAGTTTTTGCAGGAAAACGTCACGGTCTCGGTGCTTTACTACAAAGGAAAGCCCATTGGGGTGGAACTTCCTAATACCGTGGAGCTCCGGGTGGTGGAGACCGAGCCTGGGGTCCGGGGCGACACGGTCTCCGGGGGCTCCAAACCGGCCAAACTGGAGACCGGGGCCGTGGTGCAGGTCCCTCTTTTTGTGAACGAAGGAGATGTCATCAAGGTAGATACGCGGACCGGGCAATACGTGGAGCGGGTAAGCTGATGCTGACCTTAAAGAAACTGCGCCAATTTAAGGAATATCTGGAATCTGGGGCCTTTATCGAAGACTTTGAGTTGCGGCCTCCGGATGGCCAGGCCGAGATGCTGGAGATGATCGATCTCATCTGGGAGATCTGTGAGAAGGCCGACGAGGTAATGACGGAACATTTCTATCGCCGCCTAAGAGAAGAGGCCCAGAAGGAAGAGGGCCTTTCGTAAACAAAATTTGAAAGCTATTCTAATTTTGGAAGAGTCTAAAATCAATTTCCATGCCTTATTACTTGCGGGCTAAGACTTACTTGAGATACGCGGAAGAGGCCTATAAAAGGGCCCTTCAAAATTTAAGCCAGAATCCCCGTCAAGCCCAGGCCGAGCTTAAAGACGCTTTTTCGCTGGCGGCTAAGGCCCTTTGGGCCCTGGCCCAGGTGGAGGCCCCTCAAGAAAAGCCTCCCCTAGAGAAGATATTGGCCGAGCTTTCCCACGTGGCGGAGCCCGAGATAGCGCGATTTTTCCAAGAAGGCTGGAAGAAGTGGCAATCAGGGCTTTCTTTAGAAGAGGCCCAAACCTTGGTCTCTAAGGGCCTGGCTTACGCCCGGGAGGTTCTGGCTCCACTCTTAGGTCCTTCGGGATGGTCCCGCGTCCGCTAGTCCTTTTCTGGGAAAAGACCCAGCCCCTTTACCTCCCTTTGGCCTGGATCTATGGAGGCTTGGTCCGGGGGCGACGTTGGGCCTATGAAAGGGGGCTTCGGCCCCGGAGACACCCTGGGGTCTTTTCCATTGTAGTGGGAAACCTCTCTTTGGGCGGGGAGGGCAAGACCCCTTTTACCCTTTCTTTGGCCGAACTTTTAAAGGCCTGGGGTAAAGAGCCTGCGGTCATTCTCCGGGGCTACGGAGGAAAACAGGCCCGTCCTTGCCTAGTTTCCACCGGGGAGGGTCCCAAGGTCTCGGCCCGGGAAGTAGGGGAAGAGGCCCTGCTTTACAGTTTGAGACTTCCGGGAGTCCCGGTGATCACCGGGACTCCCGGAAGTCTCAAAC
>JALWWR010000053.1 GCA_026993045.1 Thermodesulfatator sp. | reverse complement strand
TCCCCATTCTTATACGGGGCAGTATCTAAAGTTGCACCTGGAGGCGGAAGCCCCCGCAGTGCGTCACGCCGGTTAAGCTTCAGTAGCGGAGGGTTTTCAGGAGGGCCCGGGCCTCCTCCTCTTTGTCGGGAGGGAGACCCAGGCTCAAAGCTTTCTTGAGATGGCGGATGGCCGCCGGCTTGTTCCCCAGGTCGTTGTATACATAAGCCATACGGAAGTGGCTCATAGCGTTCAGGGGATCTAAGCTTAAGCTTTTTCGCAGCTGACGGTACGCCACGCGGCTATTCCCCAACTTCAGGTAAGCCCACCCCAGTTCCGAAAGGACGCGTGAGTCGCGGGCCACCTTGCGGTAGTGCTCCCGCACATAGCGCACCGTTTCGGCAAACTTGCCCTGGCCGTTGTACGCCTGGGCGGCTAAGAAGTATAGGTCCCGATCGTTGGGGGAAAGTTGGGCCAGCTTGTCGATGTAGCGGAGAGCCGCATCCCACTCCTCTACTTGGAGGTTCAGCTCGATCAGGCGCTTGAGGGCAAGGGTGTTTTTCGGGTCCAGGGAAGCCAGCTTGGCGTACTGTTCTTTAGCTTTTCCGGGTTGGTCTAAGGCTTCGTAAGCCCGGGCCAACCACAAGATCGCCTCGGGGTGGTTGTTGGAAAGCTCTACGGCCTTTTCTAAGGAGAAGATGGCATCGGTAGCCCGGTTATCGTAGATGTATAGCTCTCCTTGAAGCCGATACGCTTTCCAAGAGCTCGGTTTTAACCCTAAGGCCTGCTGGATCATTCCTTTTGCCTTTTTTAGATCTTTCATTTGGAGGTACGCTTCTGCCAGAAGGAGGTACACCTCCAGGTCGTTGGTCTCTTTCTGCAAGAGGGAGACCAGGCGCTCCTCGGCCCGGCCGGGTTCACCTCGTCGCAGAAGGATCTTGGCCAGAGCTTTGTTGGCTTCAAAGTTTTCCGGATCCAGTTTGAGGACCTCTTGCAGGACGTTCTCTGCCCGCTTGAACGCCTTTCGGTCCAGCAGGATCTGCACGTAGGTGAGGCTGGCTTCCACATCCGCGGGATGGTCGCGACGATACGCGTTTAGGATCGCTTCGGCTTCTTGCAACTCTCCTTTGTGGCGTAGAAGGGAGGCCTTGAGCTTGAGGAATGTGGGGTAGCTGGGGTCCACGGCGAACCCTTTTTCTAAGAACTTCTCCGCTTCGTTGAGCCGGTTCTGCTGCAGGAGAAGCTCTACCAGGCTCTGGATGAGGAAAAGATTGGGACTTTTCTCAATGGCTTTCTTCAAGAGCTGGATTCCCTCCTCCCCGCGACCGATAGCCGTAAGGGTTTGAGCCAGGAGCACGGTGGTTTCGGTGTCTTCGGGAATCTTCTGGTGGGCCTTTTTTAAGACCAGGTACGCTTCTGAGAAGCGGTTGGCGGTTATGTGGATAAGCCCTTGCGTGGTGAGGAGAAAGGGGTGTTCCGGGGCTTTCTTAAGACCCGTTTGCACCGTACTCAAAGCTTGAGGAATCTTGCCCTCAGCCAGCTCTCCCCGAGCTTTCAGGCCGTAGGCCAGCCCCAAATCGTAAGGGTCTAACAGGTGCTCCTGCTGAAAGGCGGTTTGCAAAAGCTCTTGGATTTCTACCCAATTTGGCTGGTGGCGGAACTTAATCCAGGCGTAGCGCAAAGCCAGAAACGGATTTTGGGGCACAAGTTCCTGGGCCTGTTCCAGGAACGCCTGGGCTTGTAGTGGGTTTCCTTCTATCTCTTTGAGCCGCACCAGCGTCATCCACGCCAGAAGGCGGAACGGAAGAGGGCGTCCCTCGTCTTCGGCCATCTCCCGGATGAGCTTTTCTGCCCCTTCGGCTTCGGGTTGGTCCTGGTAGGTGCGATAGGCCTGGATGAGCAAGAGAAGGGGAGTATCGGCTTCCGGGAACGGCCCTTTCCCGCCGGCGATGATCGCCTGAATGGCGGCCACTTCAGGTAAGGAGGAGAGTGTGGGTGGGAGGGAAGGCAACTCCTGGCGACCGGCGGCTACGGCGAAAAAGTACAG
>JALWWR010000052.1 GCA_026993045.1 Thermodesulfatator sp. | reverse complement strand
CCACTATTCAGTTTTCAAAGATCCGCTTGTCTTGCCAAATTTTTATTGTAACCAACAAAAAGAATTTGTCAAGCCCCAACCGCCGTCTTTCTGCGGTGGGTTTGACTTCCGAAGAACTTCCAAAGAGCAACGGACAGCTTTAATGTAACCCCGGGATTCTCCTTGTCAAGCCCTGGTTTTATAATGAAGGAGAGCCGGAAGATGCATCTCCTAAAAATAACGAGAAAAAGCCCGGTTCTAAAGCCCCCGGCCTTCGGGTGCCTCCGGGGGACTCCCTCGGTGAACCTCACCCGGGGGTGTCTCCATGCCTGCGTTTATTGCTACGCCCGGGCCTTCCCGGAGACCCCGAAGACCGAAGTCTGGCTTTACGAAAACCTTCCGGAAAAGCTCTCCGCAGAAATCCGCAGACTTTCCCTCCGGGGAAAACTCCCCTCCTCGGTGACCTTCTCCACGGCCTCGGATCTCTTTCAACCCCATCCGGAGGTGAGAGGACTGGCCCTTGAGGTCTTGCGGCTCGTCCTTGAGGCCGGCCTTAAGGTCTCCTTCCTTACCAAGGGTTATATTCCGGAAAAGTGCTGGACCCTCTTTGCGGAGTACTCTTCCATAATCAAACCGAGGATCGGTCTGGTCTCGGTCTCAAGGGACTACCACCGGCTCTTTGAGCCCCGGACGGCCCCGCCCCCGGTACGCCTTACGCAGCTTGAACGCCTTTCGGCCTTAGGCTTAAATCCTTCGGTAAGGATTGACCCGGTGATCCCCGGGCTTACCGACCGGGAGGAGGCCGTAGAGGCCCTCTTCAGGAGACTCTCCCTCTGCGGGGTTAAGGAAGTCTCGGTGAGCTATCTCGTCCTCCGGCCGGGAGTCATCCGCCAGATGGCCCGGGAACTTCCGGCCGGGATTTTTCGGAGCATTCTCAAATATTACGCCGGCCAGCCCTGGCAAAAAGTCATCACCTCGGCCGTGACCAAGCTTGCCCAAAAAGAAATCCGCGAGGCCGGCTACGCCCTCTTTCGGGAGGCGGGCCGGGCCTACGGGATTCGGGTAAGGGTCTGCGGCTGCAAAAACCCGGACCTTCCCTTTGAAGACTGCATTCCCTGGGAGAGGGACTCTCCGGGGGATAACTTTTCAAAACTTCCCCTTTTTGCAGGAAAAGTTTACAATGGTAAAGATGGAAATAGATCTTCAGGATCCCGAATTTCGAAAACTCCTTGAGGAACTGGTCTCCCAGGCGGTGGCCCGTTTCGTGGCCGAAAACGAACTTCGGGCCCGGGAGATCTCGCTTGTGGAGCGTCTCATCCGAGTGGAGGAGGAGCTTAAAGCCCTGCGGGAGATCATGTACGAGTACATGAAGCTTACCGACAAACGCTTTGAGGCCATGGAACAGGCCAATCAACAGCGTTTTGAGGCTATTGAGAAGCGGCTTTCGTTTCTTCAGTGGTTCATGGGGTTCGGTTTCACCTTTATTGCTTCCCTTATCGGGATAACCACCTACCTTCTGGCCCATTGATCCGTGAAGATCGTCCTGGTGCGTCCCAAGGTGGGGTTCGGTCTCGGCGGGGCGGAGAACTATACCGCCTCCGTGGCCCGGGAGCTTCTCCGGGCCGGACACGAGGTCTTCGTGGTGGCCGACCGCTGCGAGGTTCCCGGGGTGCGACACCTTCGGGCCCCGACTTACGGCCGGGGCTCATTGGCCAAAACCCTCTCCTTCTTTCTTAACACCCGACGGGTGCTTTCCCGCGAGCGCTTCGATGTGGTCTATGCCACCTGCCGGTTTTTCCCGGCGGACTGGGTGCGGGTCTCGGATCCCCTCCACATCGTCTGGCTTTACCGGGGCTACGAAAGGCCGCCGCTTCTCTGGCCGATACGCCCCCGGCATCGGCTCATCCTCTGGCTTGAGCGAAAAAGCCTCAAGCAGGCCCGCCGGGTGATCGTAAACTCCCGCATGGTCTTTAACGAGATCGCCGAGCACTATCCCTTGGCCACCGGAAAAACCGAGGTCATCTATAACGGTGTTGACCTTGAGCGCTTCAACCCCGCGGTGCGCCGC
>JALWWR010000051.1 GCA_026993045.1 Thermodesulfatator sp. | reverse complement strand
GTGTAACAATCATGACACAAGGCCGCCCGGATCCCAGGAAACCGGTTGGCCAAGATGGTCATCCCGATCCCAGTGCCACAAATCAGGATCCCCCGCTCGGCCTCTCCAGAAAGGACCTTCTTGACCCCCTCCACCCCAAAGATGGGGTAGTCCACGGATTCGCAGCTATTACAGCCCACATCCAGGACTTCATGGCCCTGGCCCTTCAGATATTTCTTGAGCTTTTCTTTGAGCTCAAAACCGGCGTGATCCGAAGCTAAAGCGATCCGCATCCTTTAACCCTCAAACTTTTTGAAAACTAAAACCGCGTTGGTGCCTCCGAAACCGAAGGCGTTAGAAAGGGCCACTTTCACCTCCGCTTTTCGGGCCTGGTTGGGGACATAATCTAAGTCGCACTCCGGGTCAGGTTCTTCATAATTTATAGTGGGAGGGATGAGACCCTCGGCAATAGTCTTTACTGTAAAGACGGCCTCAAGCCCTCCGGCCCCTCCTAGAAGATGTCCGGTCATGGATTTGGTGGAAGAAACCGCTAACCGGTAGGCGTGTTCGCCAAAGACCCGTTTGATGGCCTTGGTCTCTGCGGCATCGTTAAGGGGGGTGCTGGTGCCATGGGCGTTGATATAATCCACTTCTTTCGGGGAAAGGCCGGCGTCGGCCAGAGCCATTTCCATGCACCGGGCCGCGCCCTCGCCCTCAGGATGAGGAGCGGTCATATGATAGGCGTCAGCGTTAAGACCATAGCCCACGATCTCGGCGTAGATCTTAGCCCCCCGGGCCTGGGCATGTTCCAAAGACTCTAGGACCAAGATGCCGCAACCTTCGGCGATTACAAAACCGTCCCTTTTAGCGTCAAAGGGGCGGCTGGCCCGCTCGGGCTCCTCGTTGCGGGTAGAAAGGGCCTTCATTACCGCAAACCCTCCCACCGAAAGGGGCGTAATTAAACTCTCGGTTCCGCCACAGATCATAATTTCGGCTGTTCCCTCCCGCACCAGTTTGAAGGCCTCCCCAATGGCGTGGTTTCCAGCAGCACAGGCGGTGCAGACCGCGGTGTTAGGCCCCTGGGCCCCAAAAAGGATGGCCACCTGCCCCGCCGCCATGTTAGGGATGACCATAGGGATAAAGAAAGGGGTAATACGCCGGTAACCTTTTTCGCGTAAGACCAAAGTATAGTTCTCTACTACCCCCATGCCTCCCATACCTACCCCAATGATCACCCCCGCCGAGGGGCCGAGATCTGCCAAGGGCAGGGCTGCATCCTCTAAGGCCATACGGGAAGCCGCAATGGCGAACTGGATAAAGGTATCCACCCGGGAAACCAGCTTTTTGGGAAGGAATTCCTCCGGGTTAAACCCCTTTACTTCGCCGGCAATTTGAGAAGAAAGCCCCGAGGGATCAAACTTGGTAATACGTCCAATCCCCGAACGCCCCTCTACCGCGGCTTTCCAGGTCTCTTCCACCCCAATCCCTAGGGGAGAAATGGCCCCTAGGCCTGTGACTACCACCCGTCTTTTCATTTGGCCTCCGGTTTATTGGGCCCGTTCTTTGACATAATTTAAAACGTCTCCCACCGTGCGAAGCTTTTCGGCTTCCTCATCCGAAATCTCCATGCCAAACTCTTCCTCCATGGCCATGACCAGCTCCACCAGGTCCAAGGAATCCGCCCCTAGGTCGTCTACAAAAGAGGCCTCAGGCTTCACCTGATCCTCGGAGACATTGAGCTTCTCAGCGATAATTTTGATGACCTTTTCTTCTACGGACATGAAACACCTCCCTTTCCGCCACGGATTTGGCTTGCTTTTAGCCTATATTTCCAAAATTTCAAGATTGAGAAGTTTCCTTTACCCCTCCTTTGATTTTATCTATCCGCCAAGCTACGAAAAGCCCACCGCGCAACCTTTGAAGAAACCGAAGTTTCTCGCTCACCACAACCCCCCATTCACGTGGAGTACCGCGCCCGTGATATAGGAGGCCTTCTCCGAAGCCAAAAAGGCCACCGCGTGGGCCACCTCTTCCGGGGTGCCAGCCCGGCCCATAGGAACTTGAGAGAGCAAGGCGTCTCGGGCCTTTTCCGAAAGGGCCGCGGTCATATCAGTTTCAATAAACCCTGGAGCCACCACGTTCACGGTTACCCCCCTGCGAGCCACCTCCAAGGCCAGCGAACGGCTAAAGCCCACCAGCCCAGCCTTCGAGGCCGCATAATTGGTCTGCCCAGGGTTTCCCGAAAAGGCCACTACGGAAGAAATATTTATGATCCGCCCCCAGCGGCGCTTCAACATGCCGGGAATGACGGCTTTGGTGACCAAAAAAGTCCCTTTAAGATTTACGGAAAGCACCCGGTCCCAGTCTTCTTCTTTAAGGCGCATCAGGAGGGCGTCTCGGGTAAGTCCAGCGTTGTTGACTAAAATATCCACCGGACCCAAGGCCTTCTCTATTTCTTCTATCCCTTGGGCCACGGCCTCGACCTCTGCTACGTCAAACTTTACCGCTAGGGCCTCTACTCCCAGGGTTTTGATCTCTCGAACCACCTCCTGGGCGGCGGCCTCAGAGGCGGCATAATTTACTGCCACCGCCGCTCCAGCTCGGGCCAACTCTAGGGCTACCGCCCGCCCGATACCCCTTGAGGCCCCAGTCACCAGAGCCACTTTACCTTTAAGTTCCATGATCTCCCTCCTTCACCTCCCTTAAACGGCGAATCAAACGGGGCAAGATCTGAGTGGCGTCCCCCACCACCGCGATGTCGGCCCGTTTCATCAAAGGAGCTTCCGGATCAGTGTTCACTGCGACTACCACCTCCGCCCCTTCTATCCCTACGGTATGCTGCAAGGCCCCGGAAATCCCGAAACCGATATAAAGCTTAGGGGCCACCGTCTCCCCTGAGACGCCGATCATGTGGTCTTCGCTAATCCACCCCATGTGGCAGACCGGGCGGGTGGCCCCCACCGCCCCACCTAAGATCTCGGCCAGCTCAAAGAGTTTTTGGAAGTTCTCTTTGGTAAGAAGCCCCCTTCCTCCAGCCACCACTATTCGGGCCCCAGAAAGAGGGCTTTCTTTGCTGGGCCTTGAGAATACCGCCCGGCGTTTAAGGGCACTTGGAGGAAGGAACTCCAGTTTCTCTTCTATTAGCTCCCCTTCAACCGAAGCCGGTTGGGCCTTGGGGAAGACTCCGGGACGCACGGTAGCCATCTGGGGACGGGTGCGGGAGACGATCTTGGCCATCACGTTTTCTCCGAAAGAAGGCCGGATCTGTATTAACCGATCGTCCTTCAGTTCCAAGGCCGTGCAATGGGCCGTAAGGCCTAATCTAAGAAGGCCGGCCAACCGAGGCGCCAAGGCCTGCCCCTGACTGGTGGCCCCAAAGAGAAAGACTTCTGGCTTAAAGGCCCGAACTTTTTCCGCCAAGACCGCGGCGTAAAGATCGTCCCTAAAATAGGAAAGCTCAGGATGGTGTAACCACAAGACCCGGACTCCATAGGCGCGGAGCGCCTCCGCCACCGGCCTAGCCCCTTCGGCTCCCAAGGTCACCACCGTTATCTCTTCCGGCTGGGGCCAAATCTTCTGGGCCACTCCCACCAGTTCCAAGACTACCGGATGGAAGCCTTCCTCAGTGCGCTCGCCATAGATCCAAAAACCCATCTTAGCCTCCCTTAAGCAACCCTCTCTCCTGGAGCAGACTTACCAGCCGGTCCACCACCTCTTCCGGAGGGCCAGAGAGGACCTCCCTTTCCCCCTCATAGGTAGGGGAAAAGACCTCCAGCACCTGAGTGGGGGACCCTGATAGACCACAAAGCTCTGGATTGCATCCCAGATCCTCGGCTGAAAACACTTTTTCTTTTATCTCTCGAGATGCCAGCCAACGTTTCAAGGAAGGAGGCCAGAGCTCCCCCTCGGGTTCCACCGTGAGAACTGCCGGGGCCCGAAACTCCACCTCTTCTTCTATCCGTTCAAAAACCCGCCGGGCCACCCATCGGCCCTGCTCTAGCACCAAACTCTTGACTTGGGTCAGACTGGGAAGCCCTAGCCAGGCCGCGGTCTCTGGCCCCACCTGGGCCGTTTCCCCGTCAATAGAAGCCTTACCCATAAGCACCAGGTCAAAGGGGGAAAGTTTCTGGAGCCCTTGGGCCAAGATATAACTAGTGGCCAGGGTGTCAGAGCCGGCAAAAATTCGATCTGAAAGGAGGACCAGCTGATCAGCTCCTAAGGCGTAGGCTTCCTTTAAAAGCGGGGCCGCGTTGGGAGGCCCCATCATTAAGGCCGTGATCTTTGCTCCGTATTTTTCTTTGAGTCCTAAGGCCAGCTCCAAGGCGTAACGATCCGGAGGGTTTAAGATCAAATCCGCGGACTCCCGCTTGAGAGTATGAGTCTTAGGATCAACCTTTACCGTGCCGGGCTTGGGCACCGGTTTAAGGCACACTATTAGATGCATTAAAGCCTCCCTCCTAACGGTAATATTTCAAGAGCTCTCGGGCGATCACGTTGCGCTGAATCTCGTTGGTTCCTTCATAGATTTGGAGACACTTGGCGTCTCGCATCATCTTTTCTGCCGGGAAATCTCGCATATAGCCGTAGCCCCCCATCATCTGCACCGCCCGCTCCGTAACCCACATGGCCACATCCGTAGCAAAAGCCTTGGCCATGGCCGAAGGGCCCGCGCTTTCTTTGGGGGCCTTGTCCAAGGCCTGGGCACATTGATACACCAGGGCCCGGGCCGCCTCAATCCGCATGGCCATCTCGGCAAAGGTGTGACTTACGGCCTGGAAATGGTAAATAGGCTGTCCAAACTGAATCCGGTGCCGGGCGTGCCGCAAAGCCACCTCCATGGCCCCCTGAGCCAGCCCCACGGCCTGAGCCCCGGCGCCCACCCGGGCGTAATCCAGGGTCTTCATGGCCAGGATAAATCCTAAGCCTTCCCGGCCTAAAAGCCGTTCCCGGGGAATACGACAGTTAGTAAAAAAGAGTTCCGTGGTCACGGAGGCCCGAAGTCCCATCTTCTTTTCTTTTTTCCCTACGGCTAAGCCCGGATCTCCCCTCTCCACCACAAAGGCGCTGGCCCCTCGAGCCCCTTTTTTGGGATCCGTAAGGGCAATAATCACGTAATAGTCGGCGATGCCTCCGTTGGTGATCCACTGCTTGATGCCATTTAAGATGTAATAGTCCCCTTCTTTTTGAGCCCGAGTTTGAATGGCCGCGGCGTCACTTCCAGCCTGGGGTTCGGTGAGGGCAAAGGCACAAAGACGGCCCTTGGCTATCTCTGGCAAATACCGCGCTTTTTGCTCTGGGGAACCAAAAAGGATGATAGGATAGGCCCCCAGGAAGGTAGCGGCGTAGGTGGTGGCTACCCCGGCACAATACTTGGAGAGGTGTTCCACCGCCAGACACAGAGCCTTAACCCCCCAGCCCAAACCTCCGTATTCCTTGGGAATAACCAGCCCCATGAGATCCGCCCGAGCCAAGGCCTTAAGGGGCCGGGGGTCGTAAACCTCTTCTTCATCCCACTGACGGGCATAAGGCTCTACGTATTCTTTTCCGATCCTTTCTACTAGCTCTATCAGAAGCTTCTCTTCTTCAGTCCAAAAATGCTGGAGCATAGAAGGCCCTCCTTCTTTCTCCCTGCCTTATACCACAGAAGCTTTGTTTCTGGTAGAAACGTCCTTAAAGGAGGCCCCCCCGAAAATGGCCTTAAAGGCATTAGCCCCTATATGGAAGGATTAGGCAACTAGCTCCTCAAAAAGGGGGACTCGCAATATTCATCTATCGAAAGGGCTAATGACTCCTAAGATTCGCTTTCCCACAATATGGGTGTAAATCATGGTGGTCCTTATACTCTTGTGCCCCATGAGTTCTTGAATGGTGCGGATGTCATACCCGTCCTCAAGGAGATGGGTGGCGAAACTGTGTCGCAGACTATGTACGGTGGCCGGCTTTTCGATCCCAGCTTTTCGCAAGGCCTTTTTGAAAGCCCGTTGCACGGCGCTGGGATGGATATGGTGCCGCCGAACGGTCTCGGTGCGTGGGTCCACCGAAAGCTCCCGCGAGGGAAACACCCAGAACCAGGCCCATTCTTTACCGGCATGAGGATATTTGCGCTCTAAAGCGTGGGGCAGATAAACCCCGGCTACGCCGGCTTTCCTGTCCATTTCGTAGATTTCCCGCGCCTTGGCCAGATGAACTTCGAACTCCGGCTTAAGCTTCCGGGGAAGCACCGTTACCCGATCACGATCGCCCTTGCCCGAATAAACCGTAACCAACCCTCGCTCAAAATTTAGATCCTTAACCCGCAACCTTACGGCCTCACTTACCCGCAAGCCTCCTCCATACATAAGCGCACAAATCAGATAAGAAACCTCTTCCAGTCCGGAAAGAACCTCTTGCACCTCCTCTCTAGTCAAGACCACCGGCAGCCTGCGTCTCTCTCTGGCCTTCACTGCTTCGATATATGGGCTGATATCCTGCTCCAGCCCTTCCCTGAAAAAGAAGACTAAGGCGTTAAGGGCCTGATTCTGAGTGGAGGGAGCCACATGCTTTTCCACCGCCAGATACGTGAGAAAGTCCTGGAAGTCTTCCCCGGTAAGCACCCGAGGTGGTTTAAATCCGGTAAACTCTGCCAAACGGCGCACCCAGTCGAGATAGGTCCTTTCTGTCCGGTAGGAATAATGCTTACGCCGGAGGGCTTTTTGGACCTTCTCCAAGACTTCCTTCCATAAAGCTTTCGCTTCGTCTATTTCTTTTTTGCTTTTAGAACGATTGAGAAAGTAGTTGTAAAGTTTAAGCGCCCGGTCGGCTTGTTCTACTTGCCAGGATTCAAACTTTTGCGATAATTTTATGAGAAACTCTTTTTTACGCTGATGAGATATGGGCTTATCGGAAGAGAGGTTGTTTTCTTGGAGCAATTGTGTCACCCACCGCACCATGAAAGGGATAGCCTTTTCCCGCTCTCCAATCTTTCGCAGGAACCGCGCGAACTCTTCCATATTTGATTCTTGCCTTTTCATGCTCAACCATCCAAGACCAATTTGGAAAAGATATATCATCTATCATTTTCTTGTCAAATTTAATACAATCATATTTTCTAAAATATTCGGAGAAAAATGGTAAAATTATTAAATTTTGCAATTTAATTGCAAATTATAAAAACAAAAACTGAAATTTTAAAATCCAACGTAATTGACTTCTTGAATTGCAAGAT
>JALWWR010000050.1 GCA_026993045.1 Thermodesulfatator sp. | reverse complement strand
AGATAACCCGGCTTGACTTGGCGAGAATCCTCCGCCAGCCCCTGTATCTCCATCTCTAAGGGGCCTTTAGAGGCTATAGGTTCTAGCTCTCGCACCAATTCTTTAAGTTTCATCCTTCAGGTAAAGCACGCACTCTTTGATTTTTTTCCAAGGAGTTCCAGGCGAAGGGTGCTGACGGACCACGGTTCCAAAACCTTGAAATCTGATCTTTAGGTCTCGGCCTCGAAGTTCTTCCAAGGCCGCCTTGAGCGTAAGACCCCTCAAGTCCGGAAACCCCGGAAAGGCTTCGCGACCCCTCGGCTGGGGAAGATAACGGAGCAGAGACCGTTCCACCAAGGCCCAATCTGAAATCGAAGGGGGATTGGCCTTCAGCTCCCCGGCCAAGATAAATATAAACCGCGGCTGTTCTTTTGGCCATAGTCGGAACTCCACCCATTTTTTTTGGAAAAGATACTGGTAAGGGCCTTCGCCCCGACTGCAAGAGCCTGTTAATGCCCTATCCTGAGAAAATAAGGTAAACTTCACCGGGACTTTACAAAGCTTAACCGCCAGGGCCCGGGCCATCTGAAGAGGAGTGGCCCAAGAAGGCCCTCCGGGCCAATAACTGCCCAACTCTTCTTTCAGCTCTAATCCGGTGGCTTGTCCAAAAAAATGGACATCAAACTCCTTACTTCCAGATGGGATCGGAAAGAGCAAGTGCTGCAAGGAGGAGGGCCGCTCTGGGGGCCAATGACTCAAAGCAAAGACCTCCCCCGAAGGAATCTCTATCACCGCAGCCCCTAGCTCTGAGAAAGCCTCCCGCCACCTTCCAAGCCAACGATAAAGCCCTTCTTGGACCTCCCAGGAAAGGCTAAGACGCAAGGAAGGGTAAAAATTCCGCCCTTGAAAGGCCCGCAAGAGGTCTTTAAAGGCCTCTCCGGCCAGATATTGGGAGTGCCAATACCTCTCAAGGCTAAACCCTGGGGTCTTAAAAAATCTTTGGGCTTCTTTTTTATCCAGACCTTCGGCCACCAGCCGGGGAGCCTCCTTTCGGAGGCGGTAGACCCGATAACGGGGTTCGGAACGAAACAAGAGCCGGCTTTCCCGGTCATAAATAGCGCGTCCCAGGTCTCCAAGAGGGGGCTCTTCATAACTGGCTGGGGCCTTAAGCCCCATCAGGCCTACTAGCACCAACAAGACCAGCCCTATTAGCCCCAAAGCCCTTCCCTTCTTCATGGCAGATGAATAACCTCCTTAGGAGAAGGTTTATGGAGCCCTAAAGGGGCTACCTTAGCCCGCACGACTTTTTCTTCGGTGAGAGAATGCCAAAGGGCCTCCTGTTTGGCCTTTAAGGCTTCCAAATGGGCGATCTCTTGCCTTAAGCCCTTAAGCTGCCAGAGCCTATAGGCGCTAAAAAACCAGGGCCCCAAAACCAGGAGGACAAGGACCACTTTAAGTGCAAGCTTGACTTTGGCTCCCCAGCTTAAACTCTGAGGGCTTGAAACCTCTGCCGCACGTTTCGAAGCCCCAGGTCTATAGGTATAGCCTAAAGTTACGGCTCGCATCTTTCCGCTACCCTCAACCGAGCGCTTCGGGCCCGGGGATTGCGTCGGATCTCTTCCAAAGAGGGCTTTAAAGCCTTTTTAGTGATTGGTTCAAGCCGGGGATCAAGGCGAAAAGCCCGTTTCACCAGTCGGTCTTCCAGAGAATGGAAAGAGATGATCGCGATCCGTCCCCCGGGCTTTAAGATCTCAGGGGCTTCCGAAAGAAACCGCTCCAGGTTTTCCAGTTCCCGGTTGACCGCAATCCTAAGGGCCTGAAAGGTGAGAGTAGCCGGGTGCCGCCCCCTTCTCCTTTTCCGGACCACCGACTCTATTAGAGAAGCTAGCTCACCGGTGGTCTCTAAAGGCTTTTTCTTGCGGGCTTCGATAATAGCCCGGGCGATCCTCTCCGCCGCTGGTTCTTCCCCATAAGCCCGCAAGAGCTCCACCAACTGGGTGTAACTTAGGCGGTTAACCAGGTCTTTGGCCTTTAAAGTAGCCCTTTCGTCCATGCGCATATCCAAAGGCTCGTCTTTTAAGAAACTGAACCCCCGGCCTGAAGCCTCTAACAAAAAAGAAGAAAGCCCCAAATCCAAAACTATGCCGTCTACCTGGAGGCCTTCTCTTTTAAGGATGCTGGGGGCCTCGGCAAAGTTGGCCCTAAAAAGCTTGAAACGGCCCGCATAGCGAGCCAAGCGCTTTCGAGCTCTTTCCAGAGAGGCCGCGTCCCATTCAAAACCGTAGAGAAAACCATCTGGAGCCGAGGCCTCCAGCAAGGCCTCGCTATGGCCCCCCAGCCCCACCGTACCGTCCACATAAGTCCCTCCAGGATGGACCTGGAGGGACTCCAGCACCTCTTTACGCAATACCGGCTCATGATGGACTGCCACCAAGACTTAGTTCCGCTATTTTTCTGGAAAGGAGATCAAAATCCTCTTGGGCCTTGGCCATGTGCTGACCGAAGCGTTCCGGGTTCCAAAGCTCGAACCGGTCTAGAAGACCCAAAAGGACCACCTCTTTTTCGATTTGAGCCGCCTCCCTCAAATGGACTGGCAGCAAAATCCGTCCCTGACGATCTAAAAAACACTCCTCCGCCGATCCTAGAAAAAACCGCATGTAAAGCCGCACCTCCGGTAGATCCGAAGGTAAGCTTACTAGCCTTTCTTCCAGTTTTTTCCACTCCTCCCAGGGATAGGCCACCAGACACTCTGGGAGCCTGGTCACGATCAGCCCGCTTCCGCCATAACGCTCCTGCATGATCTCCCGAAACCGCCGGGGGATATTGAGGCGTCCTTTCTCATCTAAATGATGCCTAAACTGGCCTCGAAACACTTTATACCACTTTCCCCCACTTTATCCCACCTTCAGGCTACAAAAGATAAAAGTCTTCTGTCAATACGCATTTTTTATCGAAAAAAGCTATAGTTATGCAAAAGCTAAAGGAGAGCCCCTTAAAAAACTTTTAGCGGTCTCGAAAAGAGAAAAATGGTAGCCAAAACAGAGGTAACCCAAGATAAAAAGGACTAAAAACGTATTCCTACGGACTTTTATCGGAGGTCTTCAAAGGATTTTAAGCCGACTTGAGAGAAAGGCCTAGCGGGAGCGGTATCGGCGCACTGCCCGGAGATGCTCTTGGTAGGTCTTTGAGAAATGGTGAGAGCCGTCGCCTTTGGAAACAAAGTAAAGATAAGGCACCGGGGCTGGATAAAGAACGGCCTTGATACTTTCTTCCCCGGGGTTTGCGATGGGGGTAGGTGGGAGACCCGGATAGCGATAGGTATTATAAGGGTCTCTGACCCGCAGGTGTTTGTAATAGAGCCTTCCTCGGAAACGCCGCAGGGCATAGCGTACCGTGGGGTCGGCCTGAAGGGGCATTCCCCTTTTGAGCCGGTTCCAGTAGACCGCGGCGATCAAGGGCTTTTCTCGGGAAAGCACCGCCTCCTTTTCTACAATGGAGGCCAAGATCACTACCTCATAGACCGAAAGTCCAAGCTCCTGGGCCCGGGCCTCGTATTTTCGCCACACCTCCCAGAAACGGGAGACCATCTTCTGAATGATCTCTTCCGCTGACATCCCTTTTATCAAGTAGTAAGTGTCTGGAAAAAGAAAACCTTCCAGCGAAGGGCCAGGGACCCCCAAATGCCGGATCCATTCTTCTTTAAAAGCTAGATCCAAGAAAGTCTTTTTATCCACTAGCCCGCTTTTAGAGAGCAACCGGGCTACCTCCCAAAGGTTGGCTCCTTCCGGAATGGTCACGATGTGGGTAATGACTCGGCCTTCCGCTAAGAGGGTCAAGATCTCTCTCAGGCTCTGATGGGGGGAAAGTTGGTATTCTCCAGCCTTAAGCCGGTAAAGGACTCCTTGTCTCAAGGCCTCCAAGAGAAAGACCCACCGGTTGCGGATCAAACCCCGCTCCTTCAGGATTTGGGCCACCTCCGCCACCGAGGTCCCTGGAGGGATATAAACCACTTGAGGTTGGGGTTTAGAGGAGGGAGGCTCTAGAAGCTCAAGATACCACCCTCCTGCATAGAGGCCCAAAATCAAAAGCCCTACCAGTATTTTCTTGAACATTTTCCGTTACTGGACAATCCTAAAAGCCGCTTTAGAATTCTAAGACATCTGTTTTAGGTAACCACGGAGGAGACATGGATCAAGCACTGGAGATCTTGGAAAAGGAAGTCCAAGAAAATCCCAAATCCATCTTTGCCCACCACCGTTTGGCCCTGGCTTACTGGCGAGCCGGGAAACTTAAAGAGGCCAAAGAGACCCTTAAAAACATCTTAAAGCTGGATCCCCACAATTTCGAGGCCTTAACCAACCTGGGGACCCTTCTGGCCCAAGAAGGAGAGTTGGAAGAGGCCCGCAAGGCCTTTGTCTTGGCCTTAAAGATCTATCCCGCCTCTCCGCAGTCCTTAACCAATATGGGGCTTATTTCTTTTCAGTTGGGAGATCTCTCTTCGGCCGAACGCTATTATCGGGAGGCCTTGGAGCAAAAACCGGATCTCCCGGCAGTGTGGGTCAACCTCTCTACGGTGCTTATCGCCCGAGAGGACTATCAAGGAGCCATCGAGGCCTGTCAGAAAGCCCTTGAATACGACCCCTCCTTTGCCATGGCTTATAACAACCTGGCGGTAGCCTACTATTATAAGGAAGAAAAGGCCCTAGCCCGCCAGGCCTTAACCCGCGCCAAGGAACTGGGCTATCCTGTCAATCCCGAACTGGAAAAACTGATTCTTTCATGAACCGAACCCCGGAGTGTCCTTTTTGCAGCCGTCTCGTTCCTCCGCCCCGAGATCTAGGTTTCCAGTTCTCGGACCTGGACGCCGGTTTTTGCGATTGCGGAGCCATTTACGTAAGTGATGTCACCGGCTATAACCGGGGCACAGCCTTTGCCGAGGCCCTATTCCTGGCGGCTGGGGGAGACTGGGACCTAGCCTGGGATCTCGTCCCAGGGGAAGATTATCAGGAAAAGATCCTTGAGCCCTATGACCAGGTCACCCACCAGATCGTCCCCGAAGGGGTACTTGAAGGCCGAAAGATCTCGGGCTGTCTTTATTTCTTAAAACTGGCGGAGGACTTGAGAGATCTTACGGCTGAAAAGCTGGCCCAGGTAAGGGCCCAACGTCAAGCCCAAAGTTCGCCAACCCGGGGGCGTAAGATCCGGCGTCCAGAGGCCGAAAGGCTAGTGGCCGAAAACCGTCGGGAGGAGCTTCTGCTTCTCTGCCAGAAACAGCCCTTGAATCTCCGGGTCTTCCAGAAACTCCTTTACCATCCCGAACCTCTAATCCGCTTCCGCACCGCCCATTTATTGGGAGAGCTGGCTCAGCGCTTGGCCGACCAATATCCAGCTGAAATATCCGATCTGGTCAAAAGGCTCCTTTATGCCAGCGCCGACTCCGCGGCCTCGGCCTGGGGGGCCTTGGAGGCCGTAGGCGAAATCATAGCCCGTCTTCCGGAACGTTTCGGGCTTTACGTCCGCAACCTCCAGGCCTTTTTAAAATATCCGGAGTTCCGTCCCGCGGCCCTTTACGGTCTCTGGCGGATTGCCTCTAGGCAGCCGAGCTTGCTTTGCCAGGAAAGGCCCTTCCTCTTGGTTTCCTTGTTGAAAGACCCTAGCCCGGAGATAAAGGGGCTGGTCCTTTTGATTTTAAAGGCCTTGGGCCTAAAGGAACTGGCCCCGGAAATCGAACCCTTGGCCCGCCAGACTGAATCCTTCACCTTTTACGATCCGATCCAAGACGCCTTTCAAAGCCAGTCCCTGGGGGCCTTAACCCAAAGTCTTCTTAAGGAGTGGCAAGATGGAAAAGGAGAAGTTACCCCCTGAAGTAGAAGAGGCCCTTAAGTGGTACCAAGAGGCCCAGGTCATGCGGGCCCAGGGGCGCAGTCTGGACGCCCTGGCCCGATACGAGGAGGCCTATCAGGTCTTTGTAAAACACCAACGCTATCGAGAAGCGGCTAACGCCGTAGAAAAGATCGGCGACCTTCAGTTTGAAAGGGGAAACTTCCCAAAGGCCTTAAAACCATACAAGATGGCCCTAGATATTTGCGAGGAGTTTGAAGACGAGATCGGGGCCGCCATCCTTTCCGAAAAGATCGTTTACGTCTACAAAGAACTCCAGCAACCTGAAAAGGCCCTGCCTTATCTTTACCGGGCCCTGGAGATCGCCGAAAAATATGGAGACGCCCACCGGGCGGCCCGGATGTTGGCTGGTATCGGGGATGTTTATCGCCAGCAAAAAAAATATCAGGCCGCTAAAGAGGCCTATGAACTGGCGGCCAAAATCTATCGGGGCCTGGGATCTTTGGAACAAGCCCAACTGGTGGAAAAGGCCTTAGAAAGTATCCGAAAGGAGATGGACTCCGGGGAATTGGCCCCGGATCACCCCGATTAAGGAGACCCGGAGATTCCCCCCTCGGGGAAGGATCTTTTCGGAAATCTCGGCCAATCTCTGTAATACTTCTCCCCAAAGCACGGTAGGATAAGTCTTTCCGGGTTCAAAGCCCGACCGAGGGCAGACATAGGCCTCGCCTTGAATTTCAAGCGGAAGACCGTAGACCCGGCAGGTCACCGGACGGTAATCATAAACCAGACAAAGGCCTTTTTCGTTTAAAAAAGGGCAGCTAAGCTTTACGGTAGAAAGCAGAAAGGGGGTCGCCGGTTTGGGGACCTTCTTTTCCCAGTCCTTTTCATACTTTTGGAGACGTCTTTCCACTTCCCGGCGATCCCGTCGTGGAAGCCTTCGAAAGGCTTGCGCCAGATACAAGGCCTCCACCAGAGAAAGATCAAAGGGGGCCAGACAACATTCGTGGCACCCTTTTCGGCAGCGCACCTCTTTGGGGTAACGTCTCTTTACGTTCTCAAAATTCTTCTCAAGCTCTTGGAGCAGGGCCTCAAACTCTCGTGGCGGTCTAAAGGCGGCCATGAGCTTTCTCCCAAAAGGCTTTAAGCTCTGAGGCTAGATTTCCACCCTGATAAAGAAGGGCCTTAAGACCCGCGGCCTGGGCCCCGTGAAGATCGTCTTCCGGATCGTTTCCCACCATCAGGGTCTCTTCCGGCTTGACCCCCAAGATCTCACAGGCCAAATGGTAGGCCTCGGCCTCCGGCTTGCCCACCCCCATTTCGCAAGCGGCCAGCACCCGATCAAAATAAGGCCTTACCCCAAAGGCCTCCACCAGCCGGGAA
>JALWWR010000049.1 GCA_026993045.1 Thermodesulfatator sp. | reverse complement strand
GCGCCCTTACCGCCCGGGCCTATCACTTAGCCCCGGAAAGCCTCCTCTTCCTTCCCTCCTCGGGCTCCCGCGGCTTCGGCCCTTTTGTGATCCTTAGGAAAATATCTTAGCCCTTTTCCGCTAGAGCCCCGCCCGTGTCCGAAGTTTGCGAAAAGTGCTTTCTTCTCCATTCCGAAAGAGACTCCGGAGTCTCTCCAGATCTTCGACCTGCAAGGAGCCCTTCCACACTCAGATCCTCGTCAACCAGAGGCCAGTGGATGATCTCTCCATCTGCCAGAAGTTCGATCCGTTCCCTCTCTTCCGGCGAGGCATACCACAGACGGGGATACCATGCCAGGGGTACCATAAGTATCCGGCCGTCCACGAGCTCCACCACCAGGCGGTCGTTTTTTATTTCCACTCTTTTAGCCTTGGGGCTTTCCGAAAAATTCATACCATTTCTCCAATAACTCGGCCTGATTTTCCTCCACTATCCGGGCAATTTTGTTTAATTCTACCACGGAAAATCCTCGATTTTTAGCTAAGCCTACCGGAGTAAGCCAGAACTTGGCCACCATCTTTTCCCTTTGTATGTGAATATGAGGCGGTTCATGAAAATCGGAAGAAACGAAAAATAACCTGTATGGGCCAACTCTCTTTATCGTGGGCATGAGGTTATTCTACTCCGAACAGAATCTTCACCCCGGAGGCGGTGGCCAGGGGGAGGGTGAGGTTATCGTCGGGGAAGGGCAAGGCTTCGATCAGAGTGAGGAGCAGGGCTAGAAGAAGGATCTTCCCCCCGAAGGGGAGACCGAAGAAAAGAAGCACAGAGAAGGAAAGCCCCCAAAAAACCAGATGATGGAGAGGGCCCCGGCCGAAGAGTCCGGAGATCCCGTCGCAGAGGGCGAGCACCCAGAGCCCGCAGAGGGCCTCCCTCAACGGAAAAAGGAGAAAGGAAAGCCCCACCCCCCAGAGATAATAGAAACTTCCGGTGGGACGCTGAAGCTCGCCTTCCCTTAAGAGAGCGGAAAGTCTTCTCGGAAGCTTAAGACGCCCGACAAGCCTTAAGGCCTCGAAGAACGTAATCCCGATAAGAAGGACAAAGAAAAAGAGAGACCGGTAATCGCCTAGAATGAGGGCCAAAGGATGGAAAAGAAGGCCGGAGAAGTGGAAAAGCTTTCGGGGAAGTTCCCTCAAGGGCCTTCGGAAAAGATCCGGGTGAAGTCAATCTCCGCCGGGCAAGTGAGCCTTTCAAACCTAAAACGCCCTTCGCGGAGGTCTCCTTCTTTCACGTAACGTCCCTCGGAAAGACGCCACATCTTGGCCAGCCTCTTTTCCGGATAGATAAGGACATAATAGCGCACTCCTTCCCGGGCGCAGATCTCGAACTTTACCGTCTCATCAAGCTTTCTTGTGTGCGGGGAGACCACCTCCAGCACCATCTCCGGGGTGCGGAGGAGGCGTTTCTGGTCCAGATCCTCCTCGCAGACCACCACTAGATCCGGAACCAACACTGTGTCCTCCGCCGCCTCCCAGGCCACCCCCGGAAGAGCCAGACACCGGGCCTTCTCGCAGGTCTCGAACTGATCCATAAGCTCCCGGGTTAAGCGATAAACGAGCCATTGGTGGCGCAAGGCCGGGGCCACCATGGCCACCGGCTGCCCGTAAATAAGCTCCCAGTCGCCCTCCCAGGTCTCCCAATCGGAAACAGTGTAAGTTATGGGAACCCTGGCGGTCTCAGCCATAGCCTTATTCCCATTCGATGGTGGCCGGGGGCTTGGAGGAGATGTCATAGACCACCCGGTTTACCCCTTGGACCTCGTTTATGATGCGGTTTGAGAGCCGGGCCAGAAGCTCATAGGGAAGGCGCACCCAATCTGCGGTCATGGCGTCCTGGCTCTCCACGCAACGGATGGCCACCACGTGCTCGTAGGTCCGGTAATCTCCCATGACCCCCACGGTCTTTACCGGGACCAGCACGGCAAAGCTCTGCCACACCCGGTAGTACCAGCCGCTTTCAAGCATCTCTTCGGTGACAATGGCGTCGGCCTCGCGCAGGATCCGGAGCCTTTCCTCAGTGACCTCACCCAGGATACGAATGGCTAGCCCGGGCCCCGGAAAAGGCTGTCGCCACACTACTTTTTGGGGAAGTCCTAGCTCCTGGGCGATCTCCCGTACTTCGTCCTTGAAGAGCTCCCGCAGGGGTTCAATAAGTTTAAGTTGCATCCTTTCCGGAAGCCCGCCCACATTGTGGTGAGTCTTGATGGTGGCCGAAGGGCCGCGGAAGGAGACGCTTTCGATCACATCCGGGTAAAGGGTTCCTTGGGCCAACCACTTGACCCCGCCTATCTTTCGGGCCTCCTCTTCAAAGACCTCGATAAAGGTGTGCCCAATGATCCGGCGTTTTTCCTCGGGGTCTGTCACCCCGCGAAGCCTTTCAAGAAATCTCTGGGAGGCATCCACGTAATCCACCTTGAGCCCCAGACCTTCCATCAGCTCTAAGACCTCTTCAGGCTCGTTTTTTCGAAGCACCCCATTATTGACGAATATAGGAATCAGACGGTCCCCTATAGCCCGGTGGACCAAAAGGGCGGTCACCGTAGAATCAATTCCCCCGGAAAGGGCGCAGACCACCTTTTCGTCCGGAGCCACGGTCTCGCGAATCTCTCGCACGGTAGCTTCAATGAAAGATTCCATGGTCCAAGTAGGACGACAGCCACAAATACGAAAGACAAAGTTCGCAAGGATCTCACGGCCGATCTCAGTATGCACTACCTCGGGATGGAATTGGACCCCGAAAAGGGGCTTTTCCGCATGGCGCATGGCGGCGTAAGGCGAATTCTCGCTTCGGGCTAAGGCTTCAAAGGCCGGAGGCAGGACCTCAATCCGGTCCCCGTGGCTCATCCAAACCCGGTATTTTTTTTGGGGATCAAGGCCGTAAAAAAGATCTTCCGCCGAAAGAATTTCAAGTTCTGCCGGGCCGTATTCCCGCTGAAAACTCCTTTCCACTAGACCTCCTAAAAGATGAGCCATGAGCTGCATCCCGTAGCAGATCCCCAGCACCGGAACCCCCAACTCCAGCACCTCCACCGGAATCGTAGGGGCTTCTTCGTCATAGACGCTAGCCGGCCCCCCGGAAAGGATGATCCCTTTAGGAGAAAAGGCCCGAATCTCCTCCAGAGAGACCGTGCAAGGTTTGATCTCGCTATAGACCTTAAGCTCTCGCACCCGGCGGGCGATGAGCTGGGTGGTCTGAGAACCAAAATCTAAGACCAAAATGGCATCTTCTTTTCTCATAAAATCTTTTCCTTATCTCTTTCTCTTCGCCGGACCCTTCTAAAAATTACTACGGCCCAGACCAGAGCCAAAATAAGTATCCCTGCTACCGCCATTTCTAAAATAAAAAGCTGAAGACGTTCTACCGGGACTTCTCCGGCATGAGAAACCTCAAAGGCTAAAAGTAAGAGCCGCCGAACCAGAGCGATAATAGCTACCAAAATAAAAGGTTCTATACATTGCAAATGATATTCCTCACCAAAGATAATCTGAACAGTATAAAGAATCTCAAGAAACATCAAAGCAATTAAGAAACGATCAATAACTTTCAAGATGCCTAAAGAAAAGTCATGATATTCAAAGGCCTTAATTAAGGCTAAAAAGCCATCATATATAACCTCAACCGTGGCTAAAATTATCCCTATAGCAACTAGAACATAAAGAAGGCGTTCCGCTTTAAGATAATAGTCCTGAAAAAAGATATCCAGACGTGACCGTTTACCCATAAACTAATTTTGAAATAAATCCCGGCGGTTGTAAAGGCTCATGGCCTTTTCAAGCCCCTTGGAAAGAAGGACCTCTAGGGCCTCCACCGCGGTTTCTATCACCTTTTCCGCCACTGGCCATTCCGAAGGTTCAAACTCGGAAAGCACATAATCCGGGACCGATATTCCAGCCGGAGGCCGGCCAATACCCAGCTTTAAACGGGGAAACTCTTGAGTTCCAAGGGCTCCTATAATGGAAAGGACGCCTCGGTGTCCCCCGGCTCCGCCTTTAGGGGCAAATTTGAGCCGTCCTAAAGGTAGATCCAGGTCATCGTGGATTACCAAAAGGTGTTCCAAGGGGATGGCCCACCGCTCCAAGGCCAGGGCCACCGCCACCCCTGAAAGGTTCATATAGGTTAGAGGTTTTAGAAGTCGGACTTGAGGACCCTCGGCCACCAAAGACTTAAGCGCCGGGACCTCCTTAAAAGAAAGGCCCTGGTCTTCGGCCAGGGCCTCCACCACCATCCATCCCAAGTTGTGACGGGTCCTAGCATAGGAAGGGCCGGGATTTCCCAGCCCGACCAAAAGCCACATGAAGGCTAAAGGCCTTCTTCGCTAGCTGTCTCTTCCGCCGGCTTCTCTTCTTCCACCTCCAGGATAGTTACCACCGGTTCGTCGGGATGATCCACCAGCTTTACCCCTTCAGGCGGCGTGATGTCTCGTACGTGTATCACGTCCCCCACGTCTAGATCCGAGACATCGATCTTGATGGTGTCCGGGATCCGGTCCGGGAGGCAAGACACCGTAAGTTCCCGTAAGAGGACCTCTAAAAGACCACCTTTTTCGACCCCCTTGGCCTTGCCTACCACTTCCACTGGCACATCCACTTCCACCGGTTCGTCCATGCGGATTTCGTAAAAATCAGCGTGGATGATCTTATCCGTGACCGGGTGGTACTGTAATTCTTTCAAGATGGCCAGCCGCTGGCTAGTGCCACCGTTTTCTTGCACCGTAAGGTTAAAGATCAAGGATTCTCCCCGGTGGCGGTGAAGCAACTTCTCTAACTCGTTCACCTTCACCGAAAGGGGTAAAGGCTCGGTATGAGGACCGTAAAGGATGGCAGGGATCAAGCCCTGCCGGCGGAGTTTTTTAGCCACTTCTTTGCCGGTCTTTTCCCGAACTTCGGCCTCAAAAGCTACCTGTCTCATAGTCTCAAACCCCCTTTCTTATCTAAACAAATAGAGAACTGACGGAATCGTCAGCATGGATCCTTCTAATGGCTTCCCCTAAAAGTTTGGCCACCGAAAGGACCTTGATCTTTTTAATCTTTTTAGCCTCTTCCCGCAAGGGGATGGTGTCGGTGACCACTAAGGACTTTAGGGCCGACTTTTGGATCCTCTCAAGCGCCGGACCCGAAAGCACCGGATGGGTGGCCATACCATGTACCTCTTTGGCCCCGTGATCTTTGATGGCCTGGGCAGCCTGGCACATGGTGCCAGCGGTATCCACCATATCGTCGAGAATGATGGCCACCTTGCCCTTGACCTCCCCTACCACGTGCATGACCTCGCTTTCATTGGGACGCAGACGGCGTTTATCGATAATGGCGATGCCGGCTCCTAGACGTTTGGCGTAGGCCCGGGCCCGCTCCACGCCCCCGGCATCTGGCGATACGATCACCAACTCTTCGTCTCTAAAGGTCTCCCGGATGTAATCTAAAAGGACCGGGGCCGCAAAGAGATGATCTACGGGAATGTCAAAAAAGCCCTGAATTTGACCGGCATGAAGGTCCATGGTGAGCACCCGCCGGGCCCCAGCTACCGTAAGGAGATTGGCTACAAGTTTGGCTGTAATAGGCGTTCGCGGGGCGGTTTTTCGGTCCTGACGGGCATAGCCGTAATAAGGGATCACCGCGGTAATGCGTCGGGCTGAAGCCCGCCGCAGGGCGTCAATAATGATCAAAAGCTCCATAAGGTGTTCGTTTACCGGGGTACGGGTGGATTGGATAACAAAAACGTCCGCTCCTCGGACGTTTTCTTTGATCTCCACAAAGATCTCCCCGTCGCTAAAACGCTTGATCTCCATCAGTCCTAAAGGCACTGCCAGGTATTCACAAATGCTAGCAGCCAAATCCGGATTGGAATTTCCAGCAAAGATCTTCATGTGGTTTATAAACATAGGTCCCCCTCCTGGTATTGGGTAGCCACAAAGGTCTGATAGCCTTTAAAACGGGCCGGCAATCGTCTTTGGGCCTCCTCGGCTTCTTCCTGGGTCTTAAAGACCCCGAAGAGGGCCGAACCGCTTCCTGAAAGCCCAACTCCTAAGGCCCCTAAACCTTTAAGATAGGTCTCCACCTCCTTAAGTTCGGGATATCTTCCCCAGACCAGGGGCTTAAAATCGTTGACTAAACCTCTCTCCCACGAAAAATCTTCCGGCCTCTCAATAAAAGAACTTTTTCCTTTTGTCAATCGCAAATTTTGATAGGCCCAGGAGGTGGAAATCCGAAAGGGGGGAACCATTACCAGATACCAGGCTGGAGGCACCGACCAGGGGGAAAGCCGCTCCCCGATTCCCTCTCCCAAGGCGGCACTGTACGGGGAAAGGAAAAAGGGCACGTCGGCCCCCAGACTCCGGCCTATTTCCCAAAGGTCTTGCGAGGTAAGACAGCCGGGGTAAAGCTGGGCCAACCCTTTTAAGACCGCGGCCGCGTCGCTAGAGGCCCCTCCTAGACCAGTCCCCGGAGGAATGCCCTTGCGAAGTCGGATAAAGACCCCGGCTTTAAGGGGGGCCTTTTCCAAAAAGGCCTGGGCCGCTCTCCAAGCCAGATTTTCCTGCCCAGAAGGGGCCTCTCCTTCCACCTCCAGAGTGACATCGGTAGCTTTTTTAAGCTCAAGCTCGTCGGTCAAGGTAATCTTTTGAAAGAGGGTCCGCAGTTCGTGGTAGCCGTCCGGACGCCTCCCCAGAATAAAAAGAAAGAGATTAAGCTTGGCCGGGGCCTTGAGTTTCATGTGGTGAGCTTGAGATAACGAAGCCGAAGCTCATAAAGGACGCTTTCTAAAAGTCGCTCTTCATCTGGGGTCAGGTTCCCTTTGGTCTTTTCCTTAAGCATGTCCAAGGTGTCAATGGTGTGCCGGGCCAAAGCCAGATTGACGTCTTTCTGATTGGTCTCAGGATTGGGAAGCTCTCCAAGATGCACTAAAGCCGCGGTATTTAGCGAAAGGATGAAGGTGCTAAAAGTCACTGGCGGCAGCAGTTCTTCTTTTTCTTTCTCAGCCATAGAAATTCCCCCATCTACTTCTTTTTTTTGATTACCACTTCGGTGCGGCTTACATAACCCCCTTTAAGGGGTCTTCTTTCCGCCAAGGAGTCCTGGAGCCTTCGGATAGAATCTGTCCGCACGTGTTCCTGGGCCCGGTTTAGAAACCTCTGGGCTTCTCGAACCTTTCCATCTAGCAGATAATCTCTTGCCCGGCGTAAGATGGCCTCTTCCCGTTGGGCCCGGTGGTCTGCTAGGTCTTTAAAGCCAAAAATGGAAGGCAGTTTAAAGACCTCCTTTTCTCCACACTGGGGGCAA
>JALWWR010000048.1 GCA_026993045.1 Thermodesulfatator sp. | reverse complement strand
GATAACACCTTCGTGATCGCACTCGTCAACGTCGACTTCCCATGGTCTATGTGCCCTATCGTCCCTATGTTTAAATGCGGCTTCTTTCGCTCAAACTTCGGCTTGCTCATCTCAACCTCCTCTCTTTTGTCAGCTAGTTAAATTTAATATGGAGCCCACGACCGGACTCGAACCGGTGACCTCTTCCTTACCAAGGAAGTGCTCTACCTCCTGAGCTACGTGGGCTCTTTAAAAACTTTATCTCCTGGAGCGGGAGACGGGACTCGAACCCGCAACCCTCAGCTTGGAAGGCTGATGCTCTGCCAATTGAGCTACTCCCGCCCGTATATTTCTAAAAAAAGTGGAGGGGGGAGGATTCGAACCTCCGAAGGCTGAGCCATCGGGTTTACAGCCCGACCCCTTTGACCACTCGGGAACCCCTCCATCAAAAAAGCAGGCCTAATCTCTCAGACCTGCTTGGTAATTATAATGAAAAGCCTTGGTGTGTCAAGAAAAGATTAAGAGGCTTGGGCCTCCTCGGAGGCCTCGGCCGCCTCCGGGGTTTCACTTTCCCCTTCTTCCTCCGGCGTCCCCACCCCTTCTTCCACCACTTCCTGCGCCATTTGAGCCCGCACGTCCTTCACGTAAAGATCGAAGACGTAAGCGGTGGTTCGATATATGAGATGGGCAAACTTCGAATAAGGCACACTCAAAAAGAGCATAAATACGGTGGTCAAGTGTAGGGCATACATCCCAGGATAAAAAGTGTTGTGCGCCAAGCGCAGCAGCTCCGTCAGGAGCCCCGTAACCCCGACCGCCAAGATAAGATAGATAAGAAACCAGTCTTGATAGGCGCTGGTGACCTTGCCTTCGGCCGCGGCCCGCAGACGGTTCACGATCACCGAGATCACTCCATAGAGGAGTAGAATGGCCCCAATGTTGGCCAAAATCTTAATGGGGTTGTAAAGGGGCCAGGGGGTGTGGAACCCAAAGACGTCGGCGGCAATGAAAACCACCGCGGTCACAAAGGCCAGGATTATAAAGGACCAGAGGAGCATTCGATGGCCCGTGGCCCGCCACTGGTTGGCCCCGCATTGCAGGAAGCGCGAATGGGCCAAGATCTCTTTTATGGCCGGCACCAAATAAGAAGACACCACCGCCCCGAAGCCCAGGCGATAAGCGGCTGGGATGCCCGCCGTCTGACACATACCGTTCCACAAGCGGTTTATCCCAATGGCGGCCATGATCACCACAAAGGCCGCCAGGGGCAGAAATACCGCGTCTACCGCTAAGACCGTAGACGAAAGCTTAAGGAAGAGGATATGGACCTCTTCCACTCCTAAGCTGGGGATAAGATCCCAGGAGAAAAATCCTGGTACCCCACCCGCAAAGAAAGAAAGGGAAAGAACTATAAAGAAGAGGGCGATCACAAAAATAATGGGAAGCCCCCAAGGCTTGTTATAGAAGGTCCAGAGAAACTTAAACTCGGAAAGCTCCCGGACTGCCATATTCCGCAAGGCCCCCAGCACGTCTCCAGGCTTGGCGCCCCGGGGACAATAAACCGTGCAGTCGCCACACTGATGGCATAGCCAGAGACTGGGATCCGACAGCAAACGCTCCTTCAAGCCCCACTGCCCCATCAGCATCTGTTTTCGAGGAAAGGGCAAGTCATCTTGGGACAGGGGACAGACCGTGGCGCAAGTGGCACACTGATAACACTTCTTGATAGTGTCGCCACCCGCCGCTCTTATTTCGTCGACGATCCTTACTTCGGGCTCTATACGGGCCATATCTTACCTCCTTACCATCCCTTAAAGGGACTTTCTCCAAACTCTTGTAGCATAGAGACAAAGTCGCTCAAGATCTGAGGCACTCGATCCACTTCATCAATAGCCACAATCTCCAATTTGACCCGCTCGTTCTCTAAGGCCAGCTGTTGCAAGGTCTCGGCCACGTTTTCCATCCGCCGGTTCGCAAGCTCGCTTCCCTTAATGAAGTGACACTGATAGTTTTCCCCGTATTTACAGCCCAAAAGGATAATACCATCGTAACCGTTTGACATAGCGTCTTTGATGAAAGACACGTTCACCGCCCCTAGACACCGGACCGGAATAACCCGAATGGCTACCGGAAGATTAAGCCGCCGATAAGCCGCCATATCCATAGCCGGGAGAGCGTCGTTCTCGCATACCAGGGCCAAAACCCGATAGAGCCCGTAGTCCGGCTCTGGCATCTCGCAGGCCTTGATCATCTGAGTCACCATGTCGATGGCGTAGTCTTTGAAATTGATGATCCGCTGTGGACAGGCCCCAAAACAAGTCCCGCAACGACGGCAGCGGGTGGGATTGGGCATAGGGGTGCCCTTTTCGTCTTCGTCTAGAGCCCCAAAGGGACACTCTTCCGTGCACCGTTTGCACTGAGTACACATCTTGAGGTCGAATTCCGGAAAGGCAAAATCCCAAGTCCGGGGATGCACGGCATGCCCCATTTCAATAGCCTTGATACACTGCAAGGCCTTGAGGGCCGCCCCGGTGGCGTCTTCCATGGCCTGGAAGATGGTCATGGGCTGATGCACCGCCCCTGCGGCGTAAATACCCGTACGACGGGTCTCGTAAGGAAAACAGATATAATTAGAATCCGCAAAACCGTAAAAGAGCTCTAACTCCGGAAAACCAGCCCCCTGACGGTACTCTAAAGGAATAATGGGATCTTCAGCCGTAGCCGGAACCATCCCCGTGGCCAACACCACCATATCCACCGGGATCTCAAGCTCCTCCCCTAAGAGGGTCTGGTCCACCCGCACCACAACTTTATCTCCTTCCTCCACAATCTCTTTGATCTCCCCTTTGGTGAGGAAGACCCCGGAATCGTCTTGGAGGTTCTTGTAGAAATTCTCGTAGATCCCGGTGGTCCGCATGTCTTTATAAATGATGAAGGCCTTGGCCTCCGGATCGGCCTCCCGGATATACTTGGCCTGCTTTAGGGAGACCAGACAGCACACCGAGGAACAATAGGGCAAATGATTTTCATCCCTCTGTCCCGCACACTGCACAAAGAGCACGCTTTTAACCGGCGCCCCGTTAGATTTCCGCTTGAGCTCCCCCTTGGCGCACATCTCCTCAAACTCGACGTTGGTGACCACGTCCGCAATCTTTCCGTAACCCAAATCTTCAAGCTTGGAAGCATCGTACGGTTTCCAACCCGCGGCCACTACGATGGCCCCCACCTTCACCTCTTCCTCTTGCCCCCCTTTCTTTATGGTCACCGTAAAGAGCCCTGGAGCCCCCTTGATACTAGTCACCTCCGCTCCCGTGTGCACCGTGATCTGGCCGTTCCCCTGAACTTCGCTTACCAATTGGGAGGCGATAGGCTCCGCCAAACTATCAAAAGGAGGCTCGGCCTTCACCTGGGCCTTCATCTTGGCCGCAAATCCCCCGAGCTCCTTTTCCTTTTCCACCAAAATGGCCTCATGACCGGCTTTGGCCACCTCCAGGGCGGCGGTCATGCCCGCTACCCCGCCTCCGATGACTAGCACCGTCTTAGAGATCTCTTCCTCGGGTTGATAGGGGACCGGAGCCTGGGAGTTGAGGAGTTTGGCCACTCCCATCCGCACATAATCCTTGGCCAGGGACATCAACTCGTCTTTAAAAGTGGTGCCCTCCGCCACCTCTTTAGAATCGTCTACCGCCTCTTCACCTTCTTCTGGTACCGGAAAGCGGCTCCAAACCACTCCTTCCCGAAGATTGACCCGCTCTACCCGGACCTTTCCGTAATTAAAAACATCATAGTTGACCCGGGGCGAACAGGCGCAAATGGCTACCCCGTCGAGCTCTTCCTTTTGGATAGTCTCTCCAATAAAGGCCGCCCCTTCTTTACTACACAAGAACTCCCTGGATACCGCCACCGCCGCCCCTTGATCTTTGGCGGCCGCTTCTAGATCTCCAACCTCCAAACGCTCCCCTATATTACAAGAGGTACAAATAAAAGCCCCTATCTTCATGGATTACCCCCTTACTATAGTCTGGATAGCCTTCAAGGCTGCGGCCGTAGCCGTCTCGTTCGAGGTCATCACGTCTAAAGGCATCCGGGCGCAGCCGCAGGCATACATTCCTTCCGAAAGCTTCACAAACCCATTTTCATCTACCGCTACCCCCGGGACCCCCTCTACCGCTAGAGAAGGTTGCATCCCGGTGGCCAGCACCACCATATTCACCCGCTGGTTGACCCGCTTGCCGCTCAAGGTGTCTTCCGCCGTCACAATCAGGTCTTTGGTCTCAGGATCCTCTTCAATCTTGGCTACCTTACCCTTTATGAAATTGATCCGGGCCTCCTCCTGGGCCCGCTTTAAAAACTTCTCGTACCGTCCCGGAGTCCGGATGTCGATATAAAAGATGTAGGCCTCGGCCTCAGGGTTCTGTTCCGCCAGGTAAAGACTTTGTTTAAGGGAAGCCAAGCAACAAATATAGGAACAGTAAGGCAAATGATTCTCATCCCGAGAGCCTGCACATTGAACAAAAGCCACCGTCTTGGGTTCAGTCTGATCTGAAGGCCGTAGGATCTTTCCTCCGGTGGGACCATTAGGCGAAGCCAACCTCTCCATTTCCATATTAGTGATAACATTAGCGAAGCGGCTATACCCTAGGTTATCAAGCTTAGTAGCATCGTAAGGCTTCCAACCCGTGGCCCAGATAATAGCCCCCACCTCAAGCTCCAAGGTCTGGGGCTGCATATCCGGATCAATGGCATTGTATTTACAGGCCTCCATAATGCGCTCTAAATCCCCCTCCGCCAGGGCCTCTTTATCCAAGACATATCGGAGGGGAAAAGCCATAGGATGAGGAAGATAAATGGCCTTGGTCTTGGCCAGGCCAAAATCAAAACTACTTTCCCTTTCTCCCTGGCAGACCTTCTCACACTCTCCACAAGCAGTGCAGTTCTCGTTCACATAACGCGGAGCAATCTCCAGGGTGACTTTATAATTACCAGGCCCCCCCGAGATGTTTTTTACCGTAGCCATGGTATAGACGTCTATCCGGGGGTTGGTCTTGAGACGCCGATAGTTCATCTCCAAACCACAAGTGGGGGGACAAAGCTTGGGGAAATAGTACCGCAACTGGGCCACCCGCCCCCCTAAAGAGGGCTCTTTTTCAATCAGATAGACGTCATATT
The DNA here is from genome assembly GCA_026993045.1 of Thermodesulfatator sp. GTDB lineage: Bacteria > Desulfobacterota > Thermodesulfobacteria > Thermodesulfobacteriales > Thermodesulfobacteriaceae > JALWWR01. Next base: position 2,172 of record JALWWR010000048.1, on the reverse strand, counting down.
CCATTTCGGCAGCTTCCACCGCCGCCGTGATACCACTTATTCCTCCTCCTACCACTAAAATCTTATCGTAAGCCATAACTTCCTCCTCCAGGTTTTCTCACTTGGCTTGCACCGAGAGCTAGAAGCTAGCTCTCCGCCCAAACCAAGTGGACCTAAAATAAGGGGGGCCTTACGGCCCCCCTGAGGTTCAGATTAGACTTACGGTCCGAGAGGATCAGGAATGATCTGGATGTAAGGGAACTTCTCCATCTTCCACTCGCCGCTCTCCGGATCCACACTGGAGAGGGTGAAGCAACGCCAGTTAGCATCGTCCAGATCCGGGAAGTCCGCCCGATAGTAGTAACCCGGATAACGGGTCTCCTCACGGAAGAGGATGTGACGCAGGTGAGCCTCCGCGGTCCATACCCGGTGGATGTTCTCCCAAGCCCGCATAAGTTCGTGCAGATCCCGGGCCGCAGCCTTCTGCATGTCTTCCTTGAGCATGGTGAGGAGCTCCAGACCCCGCTCCAGCATGATCTTGTTGGTCTGATAGTAGGTGGCGATACCAGCCACATATTCGTCCATGATCTTCATGAGACGATTCTGGATCTGACGCGGCAGGAGATAGTTGGGATTGATCTCGTAAGCCGTGGTGGCGTTCTTGAACTCCTGGAAGCGATACCACGGACCATAGATCTCCTTCTTATACTCTTCCGCGGAACGCTTGGGAGTGGGCTTGAAGTCTTTGTTATCCAAGCAGAACTTCACCATGGCCTTGGCCGCAATTCGGCCTTCCACGTGGGAACCGGAGGAGAACTTATGCCCGCAGGCCCCCACGGTGTCACCGGCACAGAACATGCCCTTAACGGTGGTCATACGGTTGTAAAGCCCGATCTCCTTCCAAGGCTCCTTGTACTCCGCCGGCACCCAATCTTCATCCGGACCACAGCACCAGGCTCCAGCACAACCGGCGTGGGAACCTAAGAAGTAAGGCTCGGTGGGCATGATCTCGGAGGGCACCTTCTCGGGCTCGATATTCAAGCAGGCCCAAAGACCAGCCTGGGTTACGCACATGTCAAGGAAGTCTTCCCAGGCCTCAGCCTCGAGCTTCTTGAACTCTTTCTTGTCCATGCTCTTCATGGCCTCTTGGAGGGCCCACTCGGTATGCATGAAGATGGGACCCCGACCTTCTTTCATCTCGATCAGCATGGCGTGGTTCCGCAGACAGGTTCCAATGACCGAGGCCTCGCTGTAAGGCTTGAATTTCTCAAGCTCGCCCTTGTGCTTAGCGATGTAGTCCTCATCAAAGGCGTTGGTAGCCCGAGCCTTGAAGAGCAAGAACCAGGCTCCCACCGGTCCATAACCGTCCTTAAATCGAGCCGGGACGAAGCGGTTTTCCATAAGGACCAGCTTACCGCCGCTCATGAGCACCATGGCGTAACCAGAACCAGGGTTCCAGACCGGATACCAAGCCCGGCCCTGACCTTCACCCACGGAACGAGGACGGAAGATGTTCACCGCCCCACCGGTGGCAATGAGGGTGGCGTTGGCCTTGATGATATAAATCTTGTTTTCACGCACCGAAAAGCCCACCCCACCGCAGCAGCGGTTGGGCTCATTAGCGTCCATAAGGGGACGAACGATGAACACCCGCTCAAGAATCACCCCATTGTCTCCCATCTGATCCATGGCGTTCTTGGCCGCCTCGGCCACGATCACCTTATAAGACTCACCGTTGATCATGATCTGCCAACGTCCGGAACGTACCGGCTTGGCCCCGCCCTTAAGGGTCAAGCCCTTGGCCTTGGCCTCGGCGCCATCAATGGTCTTCCCATCCTCGGTGGTCTTCCAGACCGGAAGCCCCCACTCCTCAAAGCAGTGCACGGTATCATCTACGTGGCGCCCCACGTCGAAAGAGAGGTCTTCCCGAATGATTCCCATAAGGTCGCAGCGGACCATCCGTACATAATCATCGGGCTTATTCTCGCCAATATAGGTATTGATAGCGGAAAGCCCCATGGCTACCGCGCCGGAACGCTCCAGAGCAGCCTTGTCGCAAAGAACGATTTTAAGCCCTGCGGGCTTGGCCCAACGCACGGCCTCTACCGCCGCCCCACAGCAGGCCATCCCGCCACCTACCAAAAGGATATCCGTCTCCATCTCCACTACTTCAGGTTCGGCACACTCTAAACC
>JALWWR010000047.1:3739-7324 GCA_026993045.1 Thermodesulfatator sp. | reverse complement strand
CACCAAGACCTCCCCTTGAAACTCTACCCGAGGGCCTCTGGAAGTAAGCTCCCAGGTGACCTCCCGCAAAGGCAAAATTTCTCCTTGATAAAGGACTAGCCCCTCAGAAAGGGGCTCTCCTACCGGAATCAGCGGGGGTAAAGGCTTAACGTGTCCTTTAAGATAAAGGGGTAAGGCCTTCAAGGCCTCCCAGACCCATTCCTTTTCTAAAAGAACGGCGTGACGTTCTAAAGCTTTCAGGTCAAAGAACTCTTCCGGGGCTAGGGTTACGCGAGGTGCTTCCACAGGGGCCCTCCTATCTTAACCAGTCCCAACTCTGTAATCTCCAAGAGGCGCACAGCTGTATCATGCCCGCAAAGGCGACAGCCGTCAATCCGAAAAAGGCGCAAGATCGAACCTGGGGGCATCTTATAGGTAGCCGCAGCCCGCGGCGAAAGGAGCAACTCCTTAGAAAGGACCATGGTGCAGTCCACAATATGGCCTACGGCATATCCCCCGGCGGCTTCAGCTGAAAGTTCTTCATGGGCGCTCCTTTTCTGAGAGACAAAAAGGGCCGTCTGGTGCCACTTTTTACAAAAGGTGTAAAGGGCCCGCACTACGCTGCGGGCCATCATCTCCCGGGCCTCGTAAAGGCCGGTAACCGAATCGAAGACCGTAAAGCGGACTTTGTAGGTGCGATAAACGTGGGCCAGGGTGTCTAGCAAGGTGGGGAGATCCTCCCGCAAGCGATGATAGCTGGCCGCATCCAGCAACACGATGCGATCCTCAAGTTCGGAAAAATGGTATCCCAAAGCCGGGGCCCGCTGGGAAAGGCCCTGCACTACAAAGGCGGCCGGGGTCTCCACCGTGATGAAACACACCGCTTCGCCCCGGGCGGCCTGGGTCACGGTGAACTGTTCGGCCATGAGGCTTTTTCCAGTGTCAGGCATACCCGTGAGATTGACCACCGCCCCTAGAGGAATCCCTCCCAAGGGCTTGCGCTTAGGGGTACCTCCTTCCCATTCGATCCGATAGAAAAGCTGATCTAGGCCCTCCACCCCGGTAGGCACCCCTTCTAAAGGAGGAGCTTTTCGGGCGGCCTCCTTAGGGGTAAGAATGGCTTCTTCCACTATTACCTTTTCTCTTTCCATAAACCCCTATCACCTTTAACTAGTCTCCGAGTTTAAAGAAATCTTTATTGGAAATTTAGTCCCCATTCTAAATATTTCGGACTAAGTCTTTTTAGACCTCCAGAAACCTAAAGATCCTCCTAAAAGTTGATTGACTTTTAGACGGTTTTGAATTTATCATGGATTTATTAATTCCTAAAGGAGCCTTGCTTGAGAGAACGTCGCAAATATCCCCGTCGAACTTTCAAGTATGTCAAGGCCCACTTCCCAGATCGGCCTAAACCTTATGAAATACTAGACCTTTCTTTGAAAGGCTGTTTTATTGCTATGGAGGATCCTATTTTGCCAGGCACTATAGTCCATTTTGAGATGGAACTCCCAGGAATAGGTCGCATCCCGGTAAGGGGGCTGGTGATGCACCAAGGAGGTCTCGAACCTAGGGGAGCAGGAATTCTATTTCTAGAAATAAAGGACGATCTTTATCGGGTTTACGCTAAATTCCTAAAGGCCTTGCAAATTGTCGAGGAAGCCCGCGAACTCTACCAAAAGGTTACTTCTAAGTCCTGATGTGGCTTTATCTCTTGGCTGCCATTTTGGGGTTGTGTCTGGGAAGTTTCCTAAACGTAGTCATCTATCGCTTACCTCGAGGGCTTTCCTTGGTGCGCCCCCGTTCTTTTTGTCCCAACTGCAAGCACACCTTAGCCTGGTACGAAAACCTCCCTTTGCTCTCCTTCCTTTGGCAAAGGGGGCGCTGTCGAAGGTGCGGCCACCCCATCCCTTGGCGTTACCCGTTGGTAGAGCTCCTTAGCGCTTTTTTGGCCTGTCTTATGCTTTGGCGGTTCGGTCCGGGCTTTGAGGCCGCGGGTTTTTACGCCTTTTCGCTCCTGCTTTTAGCCGCCACTTGGATCGACGCCGAACACCGGATTATACCAGACGAGATCTCCTTAGGAGGGCTCCTTTTAGGGCTCTTATTTTCCGGGGTGAATCCCCTAGCTCCTCCCAAAGAGGCTTTTTTGGGGGCCCTCGCTGGAGCCGGAGGGTTTTATCTTCTGGGAGAATATTACTATTGGCTACGGGGTCGGGAGGGGCTGGGAGGAGGAGATTACAAGTTTTTGGCCCTGATCGGGAGCTTTTTGGGCTTGAAAAACCTCCTTCCAGTCATGTTCTGGGCCTCAGCTACCGGTCTTTTAGGAGCGGTTATAGGGGCCTTGGTGCAGCGGAAACCCCTCCGAGGAGAAAGCAGCCTGCCCTTTGGCCCCTTTCTAGCCGTCGGGGCCTGGATCGTCTTTTTCTTTCCCCAGCTAGGGACGGCGTTCTTTACGACGATCTATTAGATAGCTGCTTCCAGGCATGCTTTTTACATATTTTTTGAGCTGGGCCGCCACCGTGGCCACCTCTCCGTAATGCTTGAAGCGTTCCTTCCACACCGGCACGATGGCGATGGATATAGAGGGCCAAGGGATCCGGCAGAGGACTCCTTGGCGATCGGTAGTTATCAGACAACCCCGCTCCCGATCTTCGGGATCAATAAATTTTAAGATTAATTCGTCGAATTTCTGGATAACGCGCCGGGCCACCTCTTCGGCTTGTTCCAAAGGACAGATAAAAACGAAATCGTCGCCTCCGATGTGTCCTACGAATCCCTTATTGCCGCAAAGCTCGTCTATGGTGTGGACCACCACCCGGGCCAACATGCGGATAATCTCGTCTCCCCGGGAAAAACCGTAGGCATCATTAAAGGGTTTAAACCGGTCGATATCGATATAACCTACAGCATAAGGCTCCTTGGCCTTAAGCACCTCTTCTATCTTTTTGAGGATGGAGGTATTGCCCGGAAGCCCGGTTAAAGGATTGGTATCCGCGGAATGGGCCGCCCGCACGAAGGCCAGGTGAACCCGAGAAAGGACCTCCTCCTCCGAACTCCCTTCACTCCAGAAATCGTCCACTAGATAATCTTCCCACTCGATCTCACCGATCTTTTCCGGAGGCAAAACCAAAAGTACCGGAAGAGAAGATAAGTGGAGATCGCCCTTTAAGGCAAACACCAAATCCTTTACCAGATCCGGATTCAGTTTCTCCTCGATGATCAACATGTCCGGGACTTTGAAGAGGATATGATCCAAGGCCTTGGAGAGATCCGCAAAGATCTCGGTCTTAAATCCGTGTTGGGTCAAGGTCTTAGACCAGCGGGTATAAGGCGGAGCCTTTTCACTGATGAGAAGGATCCTCTTCAAGCATGGCCTCCCGCATCTCCTCTGTAAAAAATCTTAACTCATAAAATTTGGATTCCCAAATAGGCCAAAATGAGTTGAGATCTTCCGCCGTAAGCCCTAAGATCTTCAAAGTCTTCTCTTGAGGTTCTGGCACTCCAGAGTCCCCGGCGTAGCCAAAACCCCGAAGGCGAACCACGATATCGGATATCTGGACCAAGGCCGTCTCCTTAGGAAAATGTCGGGCCTTTTCCACGTTATGATGG
>JALWWR010000047.1:0-3729 GCA_026993045.1 Thermodesulfatator sp. | reverse complement strand
AAGGCCACTGGTTCGGTAAGCCTCTCCGGAAGGTTCCAACGGTTCAGGAGATAGCCTCCAATCTCGGCATGGTCCATGTGAAGGATCTCTTTTTCGGCCTCCTGCCACGAAAGCCCCTCTTTTTCCACCCGTTCCTGGATGTGGTGATAGTCTTCCGTAAGGGAAGCCTTCTCTACCACCTTGCCTAGATCATGAAGGAGGGCTGCGGTAGCCACCTCTTCGGGATTTTCGAGCCCCAGGCTTCGAGCCAAGGTCCCAGTCACCATGGCTACCCCTAGGGAGTGTTCCCAGAGGCCTACGTCCCGGCTTTGCATCATCTCAAAAATGGAAGCCGTAACCACCAGGGTCCGAATGACGTTTAGTCCCAAAAGGACGATGGCGTTGGAGACCGTGGAGATACGACGAGGGAAGCCGTAAAAGGCGGAGTTTACCAGACGCAGAACTTTACTGGTGAGTACCTGATCTTTTTCTATAACCGCAGCAATCTGCTGGGCGGAAGTAGATTCCTCCCCTATCAAACGGGTAAGTTTGGCCACGATAGGTGGAAGAGTGGGCAATCCCTGAAGGCTTCGTAGCTTTTTCTTTACTTCGCGGCGCTTGTCATCCTGCATTTTGCTTTTCCAGAGAAGTTTGATATTCCTTCTGGAGAAACGCCTTTAATCCCTGCTTAAGCTCCAATAGAAAGGGATGCTGGACGCCCTCCAGGCGCTTCTCCAAGGCCTCCAACTCCTCTTCTAAAGGCTTCTCCCAGGGAAACGAGACGGGCCGCCCCTTGACTGTTACAAAACGCACTCCCATCCGCCCCAGCCTTTCGATCAGATCTGCGGTGAGGGGGGTGTCTGCAGAGCACAAAACCCGCCCCTTGTCGTCTTTGACCTCTTCGGCGGCCACCATCCCGGGTTTGAGATAAGAAAGGGGAAGCCGTTGCAACCTAATCCTCCAAAGAAGGCGGCCCCAGGTCTAGGGCCAGGGCCTTTTCTAAGGCATAGGCCTGGGCTAAAAGCAAACTCTCACTAAAGGCCGGGGCTATGATTTGAAGCCCTACTGGAAGCCCGCCCCCGGTATAGCCTGCCGGCAGACTCAAGGCCGGAAGCCCCGCTAAATTGACCGGAATGGTATATACATCTGAGAGATACATCTGTAAGGGATCTTGGGTCTTTTCTCCCAGTTTAAAGGCCGGGGTAGGCGAAACCGGGGTCAAAATGAGGTCCACTTCCTCAAAGGCCCTTTCAAAATCCCTTTTGATCAAAGTCCGCACCTGAGAGGCCTTACCATAATAGGCCTCATAATAACCCGCCGATAAGGCATAAGTGCCCAGCATTATACGACGCTTGACCTCTCGGCCGAACCCTTGGGAACGGGTCTTTTTGTACATCTCAATCAGGCTTCCTCCTTCAGCCCTAAAACCATATTTGACCCCGTCATAGCGGGCCAGATTGGAGCTGGCCTCTGCCGGGGCGATGATATAGTAGGCGGGAAGGGCATAGGCCAGATGGGGAAGACTTATCTCCTTCAATTCTCCTCCCAGATCTTCCACCACCTTAAAGACCGACTCTAGAACGCTTCGCACCTCTTCACTTAACCCCTCTCCCCAAGCCTCCCGGGGCAAACCAAACTTTGCTTTGGAAACCGGCTTAGCCAGGACTTCTAAGTAGTGGGGTTGGGGCTCGGGATAGGAGGTGGAATCCCGGGGATCAGGTCCTCCCACCACCTGTAACAAAAGGGCGGCGTCTTCCACCGTGCGGGTCAGGGGACCGATCTGGTCCAAAGATGAGGCGAAGGCCACTAGCCCGTAACGGGAGACCCGACCGTAGGTGGGCTTAAAGCCCACCACCCCGCCGAAGGAAGCCGGCTGACGGATAGAACCTCCGGTGTCAGAGCCCAAAGAACCGGCACAAAGGCCCGCCGCCACCGCCGCCGCCGAGCCCCCCGAAGACCCCCCAGGGACCCGTTCCAGATCCCAAGGATTGCGGGTGGGAAAAAAGGCCGAGTTCTCGGTGGAAGAACCCATGGCGAACTCGTCCAGGTTGGTCTTTCCTAAAATGACCGCCCCCGCGGCCTTAAGACGTTCTACCACCGTAGCGTCATAAGGAGGCACAAAGTCTTCCAAGATTTTGGAGGCGCAGGTGGTGCGCAAGCCCCGGGTGCAGATGTTATCCTTGACCGAGACCGGGACCCCCAAAAGAGGCCGGTCTTCTCCTTGAGCTCGAAGACGATCCGCCTCTCGGGCTTGAGCCAGAGCCTCCTCCGGGGTAACCGTAAGGTAGGCCCTAACTTTGGGATCAAGCCTTTCAATCCGAGAGAGATAAAACTTGGTAATCTCTTCGGCACTAAAGGCTCCTTTTTGAAGTTGACGCCGGATTTCAGTCAGAGACAGCCGTTCCATACCTCCTCCTGCTATTTGATGACCTTAGGCACCACAAAGGCCGACCCCTCTTTCTGAGGGGCGTTCTGGGTGATTTCTTCAGGCGGAAAAGAAGGCCGCACCCGATCTTCCCTAAAACGGTTACTTACAGTAAGGGCGTGATAGGTAGGCTCTACCTCGGAGGTGTCTAGCTCCGAAAGCTTTTCCATGTAATCCAAAATTTGGGATAACTCCTGGGTGAAGGCCTCTAGTTCTTTTTCCGAAAATTCCAATCTTGCTAAATGGGCAATATGTTCTACTTCTTCCCGGCTAAGGGGCATACCTTCCTCCTCCAAAGAAATTCCTTCTTTTCATAGCACGCTCGAAGAGGTCTCACAAGATATTTTAAATAAATAAATAAAAAGAGACCTCTGAATAATATTCCCTTTCCCTCTGGGAGGGGAATAGGGAGGGGAGGAAAACTTTAATTTCCCCCTCCCAAACCCTTCCCCATAGGGGGAGGGCGGACTTTTTCAGAGATCTCTAAAAAACGTCTAAAGTTTAAATGAGCGCAAAAGTTTTTCTAGTTCCTGGCCAATCTCCATCAGTTCGTCCGTATTTAGTTTACGCGCTTCATCAAGGATTTCTCGACTCAACATTTCCATCTCTTCAGCTTCTCGAGAAAGATCCTTGGATTTATCAGTCATTCGGATAAGATTGGCGCTTAGATCATTAACCACAGTACTTTGCTCCTCTACCGCGGCAGCTACACCCTGGGCCATCTCCGCAATGGCGTTAGCTGCTTCCCGGTTACGATGGCTGGCCTGAGTAACCTCGTTAACTTTGACCAAGAGACCTTCTACAGCCTCGTTAATCTTGTCCACCAGTTCCGCAGACTGGCGAGCAAGCTCTTTCACTTCATTAGCCACCACTGCAAAACCTTTCCCGGCCTCCCCAGCCCGAGCAGCCTCAATGGTAGCGTTCAAAGCCAAAAGCTTGGTCTGTTCCGCCACCGTCCCTATAAGATCGCTCATCTCCCGTATATGGCGAGAAGCCTCTTGAAGCTCTGTAGCCACCCTGGCGGTGACCTCCGCGGCTTCTTGCGATTCCCGAGCCCGTTGACTTGTTTCTTGGGTATTTCGAGAGATCTCGCTTATAGTGGCGCTCATTTCTTCCATAGCCGCAGCCATAGAAGTGATCTCCTGTTCCAACTCTGAGGCAAACTCCCGAGCCTTACGACTCTGGGCCAGGCCTTTCTCTGCCCCCTTCACTGAAATACCGAAGGCTTCGGCTAAACGAAGGGTCTCCTGAGAAAGGTTCTCAGCTGATTCTCGCAATTCGCGAATAAGCTCATGGATTTTATCTAAAAATCGATTGGTATAGGC
>JALWWR010000046.1 GCA_026993045.1 Thermodesulfatator sp. | reverse complement strand
ATCTTACGCACTCACGTCCCCAAATTGGGCCAGCCGGGAGACGTGGTACGGGTCAAGGACGGCTACGCTCGCAATTATCTTATACCTAAAGGGCTTGCCATTCCGGCTAATCAGAAAAATATCGCCGCCATGGAAAAACAAAGGCGGGTTATCCTGGCCAAGGCTGAAAGGGAACGCAAGAAACATATGAGCCTGGCGGAACGGATCGAAACCTTAGAGATCACCATCCCCCAGCGGGTAATTGAAGAAGACCGCCTATATGGTTCGGTTTCAGCCCAGGACATAGTCTCGGCTTTGGAAGAGAAAGGGATTGAGGTGGCTCGAAAACAGGTCTTGCTAGAGACGCCCATCAAGACTTTGGGGGAATATGAGGTCCCGATTCGCCTCTCCCCTGAGGTTACGGCTAACCTCAAAATAAAGGTTGTACCTCTGGAAGAATAAGCTTGGGTAGAAGACGCGAGGCCCCGGCCTTATTGTTAGATCGGCTTCCGCCCCAAAACTTGGAGGCGGAACGGGGCCTCTTAGGAAGCATTTTCTTAGAACCCTCGGTCATCCTTAAAGTCGTAGAGCTGGTAAAGCCCGAAGACTTCTATCGCGAGGCCCATGCCGAGATCTATCGGGCTATGCTTTCCCTTTTTGAACGAAACGAACCCATTGATCTTATTACCGTCCATGACGAATTAAGCTCTAGAGGAACCTTGGAAGAAGTAGGAGGGGCCGTCTATTTAGCCGAACTGGCGGGGCTCCTTCCCACCTCGGCCCACGCTGTACATTACGCCCAGATCGTCAGGGAGAAGGCCCTCCTGCGGCGTCTGATCCGGGCCGCAACCGAAATCGCCGCCCGGGCTTACGAAGCGGCGGAACCAGTAGAGGATATCCTAGAGGCGGCGGAAAAGGCCATCTTCGAGCTCCGGGCCTATTCTGAAAAAGAGGGCTTCCGGAATATGAAAGAGCTTATCAAGGAGGCCATAAGACAGCTAGAAAAGCTCCACCAAAGACCCGAGCTTATCACCGGGGTGCCCACGGGCTTTACGGAATTCGACCACATGACCGCGGGCCTTCAACCCGGAGATCTCATTATCGTAGCGGGAAGGCCCAGTATGGGAAAGACTTCGCTGGCCTTAAACATCGCCTGTTACGCTGCGGCCGAAGCCGGCATCCCAGTGGGAATCTTTTCCTTGGAGATGAGTCGGGAACAGTTGGCCTCCCGTATGCTTTGTGCCGAAGCCCGAGTAAATCTTCAACACCTACGCACAGGACGGATCAACGAGTCGGAATGGCAAAGGCTCACCTTTGCGGCCAACAAGCTTTCTAAAGCCCCGCTTTTTGTGGACGACACCCCGGCCCTTTCCATCCTAGACCTCCGGGCCAAGGCCCGGCGCCTTATGAGCGAACACGGCCTGGGGCTTATTATCATCGACTACCTCCAGCTCCTTCAGAGCCGTGAACGCCGTGATCGGCGGGAGCAGGAAATTTCTGAGATTTCTTCTTCTCTTAAGGCTATGGCCAAGGAATTTAACGTCCCGGTGGTGGCTCTCTCCCAGCTTAACCGGCGGGTGGAGGAAAGACCGGACAAACGGCCTCAACTTGCAGATCTGCGGGAATCTGGAGCTATCGAACAAGACGCCGACCTCATCGTCTTTATCTATCGAGACGAAGTTTATCACAAAGACACAGCTTTTAAGGGAATCGCAGAACTCATCATCGGCAAACAGAGGAACGGACCCACCGGAACCATCAAACTAGCCTTCCTTTCCCCTTACTCCACCTTTGCTAACCTCTCCGAGATGCAGCCCGAGGGGTTCAATTAAAGGTCCTCAACTCGGCTCGCAGCTGTCCACAGGCCGCGCCGATGTCAAGCCCTTTGCTTTTGCGCACCGTAGCCACATAGCCTTCGGAAAGCAGGATTTTTTGAAATTGGTGAACCTGGTCTTCGGTGGGGCGTTCAAAGGGAAGGTCGGGATGGGGATTAAAGGGGATGAGATTAATTTTAGCCGGTATCCCTCGTAAAAGTTCCGCCAGCCGTCGGGCCTGCCAAGGGTGATCGTTGATTCCCCGCAAAAGCACATACTCAAAGGTGATACGGGCCCCCCTGCGCAGAGGGTAGTGCCGGCAGGCCTCTAAGATCTCAGCTAAAGGATACCGGCGGGCGCTAGGAATAAGTTTTTGCCGCAATTCGTCTTCTGGAGCGTGCAAAGAAAGGGCCAAGGCCACTGGAAATTCCTCCGCCAAGGTCCGAATCTGGGGCACCAGACCTACCGTGGAAACCGTAGTGCGTTTACGGGCAAAATGGAAACCCTGGGGGTGGGTGAAAATTTTTAGGGCCTTGAGCAGGTTGCGATAATTGGCTAAAGGCTCCCCCATGCCCATGAAAACCAGGTTGCGTAAAGGCTTGTCCTCTAAGGCCGCCTCTTCCATAAACCTTCGAGCTAGCAGGACCTGGGCCACTATCTCACCGGGGGAAAGGTTGCGCCGGAGGCCCATCCTCCCTGTAAGGCAGAAACGACAGCCCATGGCACAGCCCACTTGAGTAGAAACACACAGGGTGTAGTGGTCTCTTTCTGGAATAAGGACGGACTCGATAACCTCTCCGTCAAGCAGACGGAGGGCCAGCTTTACCGTCCCATCCGCCGAAAATTTGGGCTCCAGGATCTCCGGGACTCGAATTTCCGCCTCTTGGGCCAGCCGGGCCCGCAGGGTTTTGGGAAGATTGGTCATGGAGGCGAAATCTTCCACCTCGGGCCTCACCAACCAACGGAAAACCTGGCGCCCCCGATAAGCCGGCTCTCCCAACCCGGTCAAAAATTCTTCCAGCTCTTCCAAAGTAAGGTCTCTTAAGTTCATAACTCCAAGGGTTTTACCGAAAAGACATGGGGTAGATTCTCTAAAGCGGTGAGCACCTTTTCGGAAGGAGACTGATCCAAGGAAAGAAGGATCACGTTGCGCCGCTTTTCGGGCTCCTGACCTACATACATCCGGGCAATGTTAAGACCGGCCTCTCCCAAGGTGACTCCGATCATGCCTATGACCCCGGGACGGTCCTCATTGTGGATATAAAGCATGTGGCCTTCGGGCAAGGCGTCTAGCCGGAAAGAATTGATCCTCACGATCCGGGGCTCGGTCTTCCCAAAAAGGGTCCCAGCCACGTAGTTTTCTCCTCCTTTAAACCGCACCTGGACCGCAATGAGGTTCAAGAAGTCTTCCGCAGATTCGGTCTTAGATTCCGTGATCTTGATCCCCCGTTCTTTAGCCCGCAAGGGGGCGTTCACATAGTTCACGTCTTCCCGCAAGGCCCTGGAAAGGAGACCCTTAATCAAGGCCACGGTAAGGGGTTGGGTGTCGAGCTTGGAGACCTCGCCTTGATATTCGATGGCCACCTCCGTGATAGGGCCTTCCGCCAGCTGGGCCTGTAAAGACCCCAATTTCTCCGCCAGCACTAAATAAGGTTTGAGGATCTTTAAGGCCTCGGCCGAGACCGAAGGGGTGTTAACGGCGTTTCGAACCACCCCATGGACCAGATAGTCCACCACCTGGCTGGCCACCGCTAGAGCCACGTTTTTCTGGGCCTCCAGGGTAGAAGCTCCGAGATGGGGGGTGCAGACAAAGTTTTCCATCTTTAAAAGAGGATGTTCAGGGTCTGGAGGCTCCTTTTCAAAGACGTCTAGAGCGGCTCCAGCCACCTTACCGCTTTTTAAGGCCTCATAAAGGGCCCTCTCGTCTACAATTCCACCTCGGGCGCAATTGATCAAAAGCACTCCGTCTTTCATCTTGGCGAGACTTTCGGCGTTGATGAGGTGATAGGTCTCTTTAGTCAAAGGGACGTGGATAGTAATAAGGTCGGATCGAGCGTAAAGTTCGTCCAGCGAAACTAGTTCCACTCCCATTTCAGAAGCCCTCTCCGGAGTCACAAAAGGGTCATAAGCCAAGACCTTCATTTTTAGCCCCAAGGCCCTTTCAGCCACCACCGAACCGATGCGGCCCAGACCAATGATCCCCAAGGTCTTTCCCATAAGTTCCCGGCCCATAAACTTTTTGCGCTCCCAGCGGCCGGCTTTAAGAGAAGCCATGGCCTGAGGAATGTTTCGAGCCAGAGCCAACATCAGGGCCAAGGTATGTTCCGCAGCCGAGTTTGTGTTTCCCCCGGGACAATTCATGACCACGATTCCTTTACGATTGGCCGCTTCTAGATCCACATTGTCTAGACCGGTGCCGGCCCGGGCGATTACTTTAAGCCGCTCGGCGGCCTCGATGATCTCCGCCGTAAGTTTGGTGCCACTTCGAATAATGATCCCATCCGCCTCCCGGATAGCCTCCTTTAGCTCTTCCGTGGGAAGGCCTATCCTTTCTTCCACTTCCAAACCGGCCTTGCGCAGGATATCTAAGCCCTCAGGAAGGATAGGGTCTGTTACCAGAACCTTCATTTAAATCTCCTCCTTTGCCTTTTCTTTTATATATTCTAGGGCTTGGGTCACCCCAGCTCCCATTTTAACGGGATACCCTAACTCCGAAAGTCCGATTTCAAGGGCTGAAAGGGCCAAGACCACTTCCAAGGGGGTCTGAGAACCCATGTGGGTGATCCGCACCACCCGGCCTTTGAGTTTTCCCTGTCCTCCGGCCAAGATAACCCCGTATTTTTCCCGCAAAAGCTTGGTCAATTGCCCCCCTTCCACCTCCGAAGGCAACTCTACAATGGTTAAGGCCTCGCAAGGGGCCTTAGAGAAGAGCCTAAGCCCCAAGGCCTCTACTCCCGCCCGACAGGCCCCGGAAAGAAGACTGTAATGGGCAAAAAGCCTCTCAAGACCTGTTTCCCGAATATGCTTAAGAGATTCCCTTAAAGAAAGCAGAAGAGAGACCGCTGGGGTATAAGCGGTAGTCTCTTTTTGATAGGCCTTCCATTCCCGGCGCAAGTCGAAATAATAGCGGACGTTGGCCCGGCCTTCTACCCGCTTCCAGGCCCTTTCAGAAAGGGCTAGGAAAGAAAGGCCTGGAGGAAGGGCCAGACTCTTTTGAGAGCCCGCCACCACCGCGTCCAGACCCCATTCATCCATAGGCAGGGGATAGACTCCCAAGGCCGAAATAGCGTCTACCACCAGCAGAACCTCTTCTTTCCGAGCGATCTCCGCCAACTCTCTCACGGGATGTTTCACCCCGGTAGAGGTTTCATGGGCCTGAACCAGGATGCCTTTTACCTCCGGATACCTTTTAAGGGCCTCGCCTACGGCCTCGGGCTGGACCGCTTCCCCCCATTCCACGTCCAAATAAACCGGGCTTAGGCCGTAGGCCTCAGCAATCTCTCCCCAACGTTCCCCGAATTTTCCTCCTCGCACCACCAGCACTTTTTCTCCGGGAGAAAAGAGGTTGGCCACGGCCGCTTCCATAGCTCCGGTTCCAGAAGAGGCAAAGAAAAAGACCGGTCGAGCGGTCTGAAAAAGATATTTCAGGTCTTCCCGAATTTGATTGAGAATAGCCGAAAATTCCGGCAAACGGTGATGAGGAGTGGGTTCTGCTCCAGCCAAAAGGACTTTGGGGTGCACCGGAACCGGCCCTGGAGTGAATAAGTGCCATTTTCGGAGCATTTTCGAGCCTCCTTTAAAACTTTGAGCCTACTTTACCCGGATTCTCCAGATTGACCACCCTTTACAGGTCTTGGTGGGAATGTTATCTCAAGAAGGAAACTTTTAAGGGAGGAGCGTATGTATCGCAAATGGTTGGGAAGCCTGATTTTAATGGTGGCCGTTTTAGGGTTTGGATTCGGTACAAGCTGGGGTTGTCCTTCGGTGGAAGCGGCCAAAGAACTCTTACAGGGGGTCTTTCGCAATCCCAATATCCAGATCGTAAAAGTAGCGCCAGCTCCAGTCTCTGGGCTCTGCGAAGTGGTGGTGTCCCAGGGGAATCGCAAAGGTATTACTTATATGGACAACCAGGGTCGTTTCCTGATAGCGGGCCGCATCATTGATTTGCGAGCCAAAAAGGATCTCACTAGCGCCAAAATCGCGGAACTTAACCGGATCAAGCTTTCAGCTAAACAGCTTGAAGATTTGAAAAAACACGTGGCCTTTTCCGCTGGCTCTGGTCCGGAACTATTCCTTATTACCGATCCGGATTGTCCTTTTTGCAAAAGAGCTGAAAAGGCCTTATGGGAACTAGTCCAAGAAAACAAGATTAAGGTTAACGTAGTCTTTTATCCTTTAGAAAAACTCCATCCTAAAGCCAAAGCCAAAGCCATTTCCATGATCTGCGAAAAGAAGGGTTTTAAGGAGCTGATGGAGGGCTATAACGGAAACAGCACCTGTCCGGAAGGAGAAAAGAAGGTGGAGGGCAGCATCAAATTCGTCCAATCCTTAGGGGTGCGCGGCACTCCCACCTACGTCTTCCCCTCTGGAGAGACCCATTCCGGAGTCCTGAGCAAGGAAAAGGTCTTAGAAATGGCCGGTCATGGAACTAAGGCCTCAAGATAAGGTCTTCCTTCTCAAGCTGGCCCGGGAAGCCATCCGGGCCCGCCTCGAAAACCGCCCTTTAAAAATAGAGCCCCCGCCCTCGCCGGCTCTCGAAAGCCCGGCGGGGGCCTTTGTGACCTTACACAAGGAAGGAAAATTGAGGGGTTGTATCGGCTGTTTTCAATCTGAAAAACCCCTCTGGCAAGTGGTAGCGGAGATGGCCGTCTCTTCGGCCTTTAACGACCCTCGCTTTCCCCCTCTTGAAAAAGAGGAGTTAACCCAAATAGAGATCGAGATCTCTGTCCTTTCCCCTTTGCAACCCGGTCGCCCGGAAGAAGTAAAAGTAGGGCGGCACGGAGTATACTTAGTGCGGGGCCCTTTCCGGGGGGTTCTTCTTCCGCAGGTAGCCACAGAGCACGGCTGGGATCGCGAGACTTTTCTGGATCATGTCTGTCTAAAGGCCGGGCTTCCTCCGGGATGTTGGCAAGATCCGGAAACCGAGCTTTATCTCTTTACGGCTGAAATCTTTAGTGAAAAAGATCTTGGGCTTGTGCCCTCCTCCAAAATTTTATAAGATGGCCCCATGAAAAAGGAATGGTATCTCTTTATCTTTCCTGAAAAGGGGCCTGCTAAACGAATTCCCATAAAGAAGTCCCATCTTCGGTGTTTTCAAATCCTTCCTCTTTTAATTCTGGTCCTTTTAGGGCTTTCTTTATGGGGAGGCTGGCACTGGCGGGAGAACCAGAAACTAAAGGCCCGTTTGGCCCAAGCCGAAGCGCAGCTTTCGCACCTAATAAAGGAAAATCAAAGCCTTCAAGAAGAGATCGCCTCCTTAGAGGCTGAAAAACAAGAGTGGATGGCCTCTCTTTTACAAAAATTAGAAGGACGCTCCGAAGAC
>JALWWR010000045.1 GCA_026993045.1 Thermodesulfatator sp. | reverse complement strand
GTAAACCGAAAGCCACAAGTGGCGCATTCCCGGCGACGGCGGATCACAAACCCTTCTCCCGTGGCCCGAGAGTCCACCACTTTGGTGTCTTCGTGTTGGCAAGCCGGACAACGCATCTAGTATTTCCTACCTACAAAACCGAATTTCGACAAGGGCAGCTTAGCTTACTAAAGACCGAAGTTCTTCAAATTTTCGGCGGGCCTCAGGACTTAGATGTTTGGGGACTGTGATTTGGACCTCTACATAGAGGTCCCCTCGCCTGCCATCGGGACGATAAAGCCCTTGCCCTTTGAGCCGGAACTTTTGACCGCTTTGGGTGCCCGGAGGAATCTTCAGCTTCACCCTGCCAGTTAAGGTAGGCACTATTATTTCGCCTCCCAGCACCGCGGTAAAAAGGTCTAGGGGCTGTTTCAGGTAAAGGTCCGGACCCTTTCTTTCGAATCGGGGGTCCGGTCGGACCTTGATCTCTAAATAAAGATCTCCCGGCGGGCCTCCGTTGGCCCCGGGACGTCCCTTACCAGGAACCCGCAAGCGGGTGCCCTCATCCGCTCCTGGGGGCAGGGTGATCTCTATCTTCTCTTTCCGAAGAACGGTGCCCCTTCCCTGGCAGGTGTTACAAGGACGAGTGAACCGGTAGCCAAAACCTCCGCACTGGGGACACGCCTCCACGATCCGTACCGGCCCCCGGCGCATCTCCCGTCGCCCCCGGCCGCCACAGCCGGGGCAGGGCTGAGAAGAGGAGAGATCTCGCCCTTGCCCTTTACAGCTAGGGCAAGGCTCCTCCATAGGAATCTCCAGAGTCAAAGGTCGGCCGCTTATGAGATCCTCCAACCCCACTTCTACTTGGTAAAGGACATCCGCCCCCCGCTCCGGTCTTTCTTCCCTTTCGTAACCGAAAAGATCGGCGAAGAGATCCGCAAAGGAGCCAAAGGGATCAAAGCGCTCCATAAAGAGTCCGAAATCGTAGGCCGACTCTCCTCCAGGGGTAGTGAAGCGATAGGCCTTAGCCGCCTCCCGCAAACGGTCGTATTCCGCCCGTTTTTGAGGATCAGAAAGGATTTCGTAGGCCTCGTTTATCTCTTTAAACCGCTCGGCAGCCTCTTTATCCCCGGGATTGAGATCCGGGTGATATTTGCGGGCCAGACGCCGATAGGCCTTTTTGATCTCTTCTTCCGAGGCCTCTGGAGAGACCCCCAATATCTCGTAAAGGTCTTTCTTTACCATGGACCCTTTTCCCGTTAAAATTTTTCAGATTCCCATTGGAATGATAAGACCGGTGTCTGAAATTTCCAGCCTCCCTCACCGCCAGCCCCCTTTCCGAACGGTCTTTACGCTTACGGCTCAAATCCAGGAACTCTTAGGAAATCGATTTTGGCTGGTCTGGGTGGAAGGAGAGATCTCGCAACTCCAAAACCACGACTCTGGGAACCTCTACTTTTCCTTCAAAGACGAAGGCGCCCTTCTCAAGGCCCTGGTCTTTCGGGAAAGGGCCCGGGAGATCCTCTTCCCTTTTAAAAGACGGCCTGCAGGTCCTTTGTTTCGGAAGAATTTCGATCTATCCCCCGCGGGGGAATGCCGCTTGATTGTAAACCGGATCGAGCTGGAAATCCTTTTAGGGGAAGTAAAAATCGAGGTCCGGGTGGAAAGAACCCACCCTGAAGGGGACCTTCGTTAAAGAGGGGCAAATGAGGCGGCGAGGAAGAAAACTTTGGGCCAAGGTGGCCTTGATAAATCTAACCTTAGGCCTTTTGGGGGTCGTTTCGGCTTTGGCCCAAGGGCCTGCAGCTCTTTATCCCGGAGAGGTAATTTTTTTACCCGCCAAAAGGGGGGAAAAGAGGGCTCGTTTCCTAAACCACCTCTTTTATCCGGTAAAAATCGGTTCCCGGAAAGGTTTCCTCCTCGCAGCGCCCTTCGATACTTCTCCGGGAACCTATACCGCTCTGGTGGAAGGACTTAGGCCTCGTAAGCTCCTCCTTCGGGTCCGTCCCAAATCCTATCCGGAGGAGCGTTTGACCTTGCCTCGAAAGATGGTGGAGTTTCCGCCGGCTGTCCTGGCCCGAATTCAAAGAGAATGGACGCGACTTAAAAGGGCCCTTTCTTCAGCGGAAGGCTCTTGCCGGTGGGAAAAGCCCTTTGTCCTTCCGGCCCAGGGGCGCATCTCCAGCCCCTTTGGCCTGCGACGCATCTTAAACGGCCAGCCTCGCAGTCCTCACAGCGGCGTAGATCTGGCTTTGCCTAAAGGCACCCCGGTTAAAGCCGCCCAAGAAGGACGGGTGGAGTTGGTGGGAGACTTTTATCTTCCTGGCCGGGTGGTCATCCTCTCCCACGGCTGCGGAGTTCACACCTATTACGCCCATCTCTCAAAGATCTTGGTCCGGCCCGGGGTGTGGGTAAAACAGGGGCAGGTAATTGGGCTTTCCGGGGCCAGCGGCCGGGCCACCGGGCCCCATCTCCATTTTGGATTTTACGTGTCCGGGGTTAAAGTTAATCCCTTACAGGCCCTAAAGATCCTGGAGACCTCCTATGGCCCTAGCCTTAGAAGATAAACTTAAACGCTTAGAAGAAACCGTTAAGACCTTAGAGGTTGAGGACCTTACCTTGGAGGAGGCTCTGAAACTATACGAGGAGGGACTTAAACTGGTAAAGACCTGCGAAGAGATCCTAAAGTCTGCCCGGCAAAGGGTGGAAATCCTATCCTGGGAAGGGGAGATATGAAGGAAGAGGCCTTTTTAGAGGCCCTGGCTTACATCAAGGCCAGAGTAGAACAAGAACTTGAGAATCTCCTTCCGGAAGATCCTTCTCCCGGGGGCCGAGTGGTTTCGGCTATGCGCTACAGTCTCCTTTCCGGAGGAAAGAGGCTGCGCCCGGCCCTTTGCTGGTGGGGGGCGGAAGCGGTGGGAGGAAGAGGAGAAGACTTCCTGCTCTTTGCCTGCGGGCTGGAGTGCCTTCACACCTATTCCTTGATCCATGACGATCTCCCGGCCATGGACGACGACGATCTTCGCCGGGGGCAGCCCACCTGCCACCGGGCCTTTGACGAGGCCACCGCCATCCTGGCTGGAGACGGGCTTCAGGCCCTGGCCTTTGAACTCTTCTCACATCCCGAACTTTTGAAAAAGACCGCCGCCGAAAGGCTCCTTCAAGCCCTTCATCTTGTGGCCCAGGCCGCAGGGATCCATGGCATGGTGGGGGGGCAGATGGCGGATCTTCTTGCCGAGGGAAAGAGCGTGCCTTTGAAGACCGTGGAATACATCCATGCCCATAAGACCGCAGCCTTGATCACGGCCTCGGTGGTTTCCGGGGGGCTCCTAGCCGGCGCCTCCCCCCAAGAAAAAGAAAGCCTCTGGAAATATGGCGAGGCCGTGGGACTGGCCTTTCAGATCGTGGACGGCCTCCTGGATCTCACTGGAGAGGAAAAGACTTTGGGCAAGACCGTGGGGGCGGATCTCAAGAAAAAGAAGGCCACCTATCCGGCGGTGGCTGGAGTTGAAGAAGCCCGAAGACAAGCCCAAAAACTTATAGAGCAGGCCCTTTGCGCCTTAAAGCCCTTGGGGGAGCGGGCCGAACCCTTGCGAGCCCTTGCCCGCTTCGTCCTTTCCCGTCAAAATTAACCCTATGAGCCGTATCTTAGAAAAAATAAACAGCCCGCAGGACCTCAAAAACCTAAAACTTACCGAACTCAAAAAGCTGGCCCAGGAGATCCGGGAGGTCATTATCGAGACCGTGGCCCGAAACGGAGGGCATCTGGCCCCTAACCTGGGCGTGGTGGAACTCACCCTGGCCTTACACTATGTGTTTGAGTCCCCTAAGGACCGGATCGTCTGGGACGTGGGGCATCAAAGTTACGCCCACAAGCTCTTGACCAGCCGCCGTTCCCGATTTCACACCCTGCGCCAGTATGGAGGCGTCGCCGGTTTCCCCAAGCGGGCCGAAAGCCCCCATGACATCGTAGAGACCGGCCACAGCAGCACCTCCCTTTCTTACAGTTTGGGGATCGCCACTGCCCTCAGGCTTTCCCAAAAGGAGGGCCGGGTAATTGCGGTGATTGGAGACGGCTCTATGACCGCGGGCCTGGCCTTTGAGGCCTTAAACCACACCGGACACCTTAAGGAAGACCTCATCGTTATCCTGAACGATAACGAGATGTCCATCTCCCCCAACGTGGGGGCCCTTTCTTCCTTTCTTTCCCGAAGGATCACCGGTCGGCTGGCCCGCCGCCTCAAAAAGGACGTTGAAAAGGTAATGGGGCGCCTTCCCGGAGGAGAGCATTTTCTCCACGCCTTAAAAAAGAGCGAAGAGATCCTCAAATGCGCCCTAACTCCAGGCATGCTGTTTGAGGCCCTCAATTTCGAATACATCGGACCGGTGGACGGCCATGATCTTGAAGGCCTGATCCAGCTCTTCCGCAACCTGCGTGAGATGCGGGGGCCCCTTTTGGTCCACGTTTTGACCCAAAAGGGAAAGGGCTATCGCCCGGCCGAAGATGATCCGGAGACCTTTCACGGCGTAGGGCCCTTTGATCCGCAGACCGGCCGGGTGTTCAAAGACCCTAAGGCCCCTCCCACTTACACCGAGGTCTTCGGCCAGGCCCTGATAAAATTGGCGGAAGAAGAGCCCCGGTTGGTGGCCATCACCGCGGCCATGGCCAGCGGTACCGGGCTTAAACCCTTTTCCCGAAAGTTTCCCCATCGCTTTTTCGATGTAGGCATCTGCGAGCAGCACGCCGTCACCTTCGCCGCGGGCTTGGCCTTGGAAGGGCTGCTTCCGGTCTGCGCCATCTATTCCACGTTTCTCCAGCGGGCCTTCGACCAACTCATCCATGACGTGGCCTTGCCCAACTTGCACGTGGTCTTCGCCTTGGATCGAGGCGGCCTGGTAGGAGAAGACGGGCCTACCCACCAGGGCCAGTTCGACCTTTCTTACCTCCGGCTTATCCCCAACTTTACCGTCATGGCCCCTAAAGACGAAAACGAGCTCCAACACCTGCTTTACACGGCCCTTAAACTTTCAGGGCCGGCGGCCCTCCGTTATCCCAGGGGAAACGGGGTGGGCGCGCCTCTAGACTCGGAATTTCAGGAAATCCCCCTGGGAAAAGCCGAAATCTTACGGGAGGGCAAAGACCTCTTGGTCCTGGCGGCGGGCCCCCTGGTTTATGAGGCCTTAAAAGCGGCTGAAACCCTCGAAAAACAGGGGGTTTCAGTGGCGGTGGTGAACGCCCGTTTTATAAAACCCTTAGACGAAGAGTTGATCTGTGAGCTGAGCTCACAGTTTCCCAAGGTGGTTACCTTGGAGGAAAACACCCTCTGGGGAGGCTTTGGTTCCGCTGTGGCCGAACTTTTAAGCGACCGCAGGATCCCCACCCCCCTCTTACGGATAGGGCTCCCAGACCGTTTCATTGAACACGGCTCTCCCGCCATTTTAAGAGAAAAATACGGTCTTTTAGCTGAAAAACTGGCCCCCCGATTTTTGGCGTTCCTGGAGACCGCTGAAAAACCATTTTCCCCCTGAGGGTGAAGGGGTAGCGGTTCCCGACTATTATCCAAAGGTCTCGCGTTTCTTCCGGCGGAATTTTTAGGAAAAAAATTTTACGAGCTTTAAAAGCTAAACTATACTTATAGTGAAACCTCTGAAAAAGTCCGCCCTCCCTCTTTGGGAGAGGGTTTGGGAGGGGGAATATTATTACAGAGGTCTCTATAGTAATATTCACAAACCTAGATGGAGATCGCTTATGGGATACGCCCTTAAAATTTATGAAGTTTTTAGAGATCTTGGGGAGGACAAGGCCTCTATCCTTGCGGAGTTTGTGGAATATGTGGAAAGCCGTAAAGCCGCAACCTCGGAAGAACTCAAAGAAACGGAACTCAAATTAAAGGCTCAAATCGAGGAAGTGCGCAAGGAATTACAGCTCCAAATCGAGGAAGTGCGCAAGGAGCTCCAGCTTCAAATCGAGGAAGTGCGCAAAGAATTACAGCTTCAAATCGAGGAAGTGCGCAAAGAATTACAACTCCAAATCGAGGAAGTGCGCAAAGAATTACAGCTTCAAATCGAGGAAGTGCGCAAGGAAATGAAGGAGATAGAAATGCGGCTCCAGCTCCGAATCGAGGAGGTGCGCAAGGAGATCAGCGAGACCAAGGCTTCGCTGGTCAAGTGGATGTTCCTTTTCTGGGTGGGGCAAATAACAGCCATAGTCGCCATCCTTGAGCTGTTATGGCGTTAGAGCGCTCCCCATCCTTTGGAAGAAAAAAGAAGCGCCAACCCTCCTCCTGAGGGGAGGTTGAGGCGGAGGAGGGTTGCGGCCCAGGCGGAGAGGAGATTGGCGAAGAGGTGAAGGAAGACCGCGGGCCATAGGTGGCCTCCGGCGCGCTCCACCAGCCAGCCCAGGAGGAGGCCTCCGGGGAAGGTGTGAAGGGGCCTGAAGGAGAGGCCCGCGATCACATGGGACAGGGCGAAGAGCCCCGCGGCGGCCAGGTTCCGATAACTCAGGGGCCCCATTCTTCGGTCTCCCCAGCGGGCGGCGAAGACCGTCTCCTGGAGATAGCCCCGGAAGAAGACCTCTTCGGCCAGGGCCCCCGGGGCCAAGAGGAGGAGCTTTCCCCCCAGGAAGGAGGCCGTCTCCATCGGACCGGGGTGGAGGAAGAGACCCCGGAGCCAGACCTTCGCCAGGAGGAAGGCCGCGGCGTAGAGGGCGCCGGCGGCCAAAGCCGCCAGGCCCAGGGCCAGGGAAAAGCCCCGGCGCCTCAGGCCGAAGAGGCGGGGATAGGCCGCAGGCCGGATCTCAAGGAGAGGCGCCCCCAGGAGGAGCCCGTAAAAGAGCAGGGAGGCAGCCGGCAAGCCCCGGTTGGCCAGGAGACCGGCTCCGGTGGCCAGGGCCCAGAAGAGGAGCCCCCGGCGGAGGGAGGCCGGAGGCGTCTCAGGGTTCATGAGCCCCCTTCGGGGAGGCGCTCAGGGCCCGCCGGAGGAGGAAAACGGCCCCGCCGGCCGCGAACCCCAGGCAGAGGACCTGGTTAAGGGACAGGGGCCCCGCCATGGGCCGCATGCCTCCCCGGTAGAACTCAATCACGAAGCGGGAAAGGCCGTAGCCCAGGAAATAGACCCCGGCCAGGGCCCCCCGGAAGGTCCCCCGCCGGAAGAGAAAGAGCAGGAGCAGAAAGAGAAGCAGGTTGGCCCCGGCGGAGTAGAGTTGGGTGGGGTGCAGGGGAATGCCCCGGTAGAGGCTGGCCGTGGCCGGGTCGGAGAAGACCACCGCCCAGGAGAGGCCGTAGGCCGGGCGGCCGTGGCAGCAGCCGGCGAAAAAACACCCCAGCCGAGAGAGACTCATTATTAGGGCGCTGGCTGTGGAGACTGCGTCAAAGAGATCCCCGGCC
>JALWWR010000044.1 GCA_026993045.1 Thermodesulfatator sp. | reverse complement strand
CATAGAGGGTCTCCTGGGGAAGGACCTGGAAGTGGGTCAGGATGACTTCTAAAGCCTCAGGGTGGGGTTTGGGCCGAGGGCTCTTTAGGGCCGTCATTACCAGGTCAAAATAAGGCTCTAGGCTGAAGATCTCTAAAAGTTTTCCCATAGTGGTGGTCCGATTGGTGGAAATCGCTAACCAGAGGTATTTTTTGGCCCAGGCCAAAAATTCTTTAAGTCCGGGTTCCATACGCATATAGGGGAGAAATTTCTCGTAAGGTAATCCTTTCTGGTATTCTAAAGCCGCCTCCAGCTTTTCCGGATAGTCCCTAAAAAGATAGCGCACGGATTCTTCGGCGGTATGCATATGGACATAATGCAATTCTTCTTCACTTAGAGGGGGACGCTCTAGAGCCTCACAGATGGCGTTATAATAAGCCCGATTAGCCTCGCGGGAGTCAAAAAGCACCCCGTCGCAATCTAGAACCAGAAGTCTTAGAGTCTTCATTTTCGTCTTATCAGAACGTAGCGGGTGAGGCCTTCCAGGAGATCCCGCACCGGATGGGCTGGGAAGCGGTAAAGATGCTCTAAGGCTTCTTCTATTTCCCTCTGGGCCCGTTGCCGGGTGCGCTCAAAACCTTGGTTTTTTTCTATGATCTTAAAGGCTTCTTCAAAGCCTTGAGGGGTGGGCTCAGGGTCTCGCAAAAGGGATAAGAGTCGCTGTCGATCACCATCGTTTGAATTTTGTAAGGCGTAAAGCAGGGGAAGGGTGACCTTTCCCTCTTTAAAATCCGTTCCGATATCTTTTCCCGTTTCGGTTGAAACTCCTAAATAATCCAAAAGATCATCGGTAATCTGAAAGGCTAATCCTAGATGGCGCCCAAAGGCCCACAAAGCCTTTCTCTCAGCTTCCGAGGCCCCGGCTGCAATCCCCCCGCATTCACAGGCCGCCGCAATCAGGGCCGCGGTCTTCCGAAAGATGACCTCCTCGTACTCCTCCTCCGTAAGCCCGGTGTTGTCCACGTTGAGGAGCTGAAGGACCTCGCCCTCGCTCAT
Organism: Thermodesulfatator sp.; assembly: GCA_026993045.1. Lineage (GTDB taxonomy): Bacteria > Desulfobacterota > Thermodesulfobacteria > Thermodesulfobacteriales > Thermodesulfobacteriaceae > JALWWR01. The sequence continues at coordinate 1,109 of JALWWR010000044.1, read as the reverse complement.
GAGAAGGGTGGTCTCGGTCACGACCTTGAGGACCTCGAAGTTTCCCTTCTCCACCGCAATGCGCAGGGCCCGGGCGTAAAGGTAGTCTCCCACCAGGATGGTGGCCTGGTTACCCCAAAGATTGTGGGCCGCCCGACGGCCCCGACGGAACTCCGCTCCGTCCACCACATCGTCATGAAGCAGGGTGGCGGCGTGAAGATACTCGAAAAGGACAGAAAGCTCGTAAATGCGAGGGTCCTCGTATCCGCAGAGCCTGGCGCAGAGCACGGTAAGGAGCGGCCGAAGGCGCTTGCCCCCGGCAAAAAGGATATAGTGGCTGACCTCATTGATAAAAGGCACCTGCGAGGCCTGCACCGCAGCCAGCGCAGCCTCGATGCGCTCAAGATCCTCGCTTATAGCCGCAAGTAGACTTTCTTTCTCCATTCCCGGCCTTTATAATGCTATAAAATGGAGGAAAAGAAAAGGGAGGAACTTCAGAACTGGAGGGAGCTTTTCCGGTTCGTGATGCTGGCCTTGCTGGGAGTGGTTTCCTGGTCCTTCCTAGATTTCCGTAGCCGAGGAATGGACGGATGGAACCTTGTCGGGTGGATAAGGGTGCTTGTACTGGCCATAATAGCCCTTGGAGTGTGGCGGAAAATGGAAGTCTTAATTCGGGAGGAGGACAATGAAAGTTGACTATTTGGTGGCCATTATGGGGGTGAGCTTTTTCCTGGGGGTTTTGATCGCCATGGCTTACCCTGCACTTAAAGACCTATGGAAAGATCTCCGGCACCGTGTATCTCATTCTTGATGGAGGTTTAGTCATGCCGAAAAAGATCGTGCTCGCTTACTCCGGAGGACTTGATACCTCGGTGATCCTTAAGTGGCTCATAGAGAAATATCAGTGCCCGGTGGTGGCCTTCTGTGCGGATGTAGGGCAGGAGGAGGACTGGGAGGAGGTAAGACGCAGGGCCCTTTCGGTGGGGGCGGAGGATATCGTCATTCGGGATCTCCGGGAGGAGTTCGTCTCGGAGTTCGTGTTTACGGCCCTTAAGGCTAACGCGGCCTACGAGGGCTGGTATCTCATGGGGACCTCGCTTGCCCGTCCGCTCATCGCCCGGGAGCAGGTG
>JALWWR010000043.1 GCA_026993045.1 Thermodesulfatator sp. | reverse complement strand
AGAGGGAGACGAGATCCTCCTTGAGATCGGCAAAGATATGAGGGTCCGCGTGCTCAAAAATTATATTGCAGGCCCGGCTTAAAAGCCTGGTTTCACTCGGTAAATCGCAGGGCTTCGCCTATCTCTTCCAGCCACTCCGAAAGGCGGGCTAAGGCCCTTTCCGCCATCAAACGGTAGCGCTCCCTTTTGGTCTTTCTTTTACCTTTGATTTTTAAAGGCGGAAAGAGACCCCAGTTGATGTTCATGGGCTGAAAGTGTTTGGGGTCGGCAGAGACTAAATAATGGACCAGGGCCCCATGAGCCGTCTCCGGAGGAGGCACCACTAAGGGACGGCCTTTCTTTAAACGGACGGCGTTTAAACCCGCGAGAAGCCCCATGGCGGTGGACTCCACGTAACCTTCTACTCCGGTGAGCTGGCCCGCTAAAAAGATCCGAGGTTCCTTTTTAAGCTGTAAAGTGGGCTTTAAGACTTTAGGGGCGCAAACGAAAGAGTTGCGATGAATGGACCCGTAACGGGCGAACTCCGCCTTCTCAAGCCCTGGAATCATTCGAAAGACCCGTTCCTGTTCGGGATATTTGAGTTTGGTTTGAAATCCCACCAGGTTATACAAGGTGCCTTCTCGGTTTTCAGGCCGAAGCTGGACCACGGCATAAGGTTCCTTGCCGGTGCGAGGATCGATGAGACCCACCGGTTTCATGGGACCAAAGCGAAGGGTCTCTCGGCCCCTCTCCGCCATCACCTCTATAGGCAAACAACCTTCAAAATAGCGGGGCTTTTCAAAGTCTTTCAACGGGACTTTTTCGGCCTCAAGCAGAGCCTCCACCAAACGCTCATATTCTTCCTTGCTCAGAGGGCAGTTTACATAGGCCCCTTCCTCGGTACTATAGCGGTCGGCCTTAAAGACCTTGCTCCAATCTAGGGAATCGGCGTAAACGATGGGGGCGATGGCGTCGTAAAAATGAAAATACTCCTCTCCGGTGTAACGCCTGAGGCTTTCGGCCAGGGCCTCGGAGGTAAGAGGGCCAGTGGCCACTATGACCACCCCTTGAGAAGGGATCTCCCTGACCTCTTTTCGCACGATCTCAATCTCAGAAAGGTCTTCCAAACGGCGGGTTATGTATTCCGCAAACCGCTCCCGATCTACCGCCAAGGCCTTGCCTGCCGGGACCTCACTGGCCAAGGCCGCCTCCATGATAAGAGAGCCCAGGCGACGCATTTCTTCTTTAAGAAGACCCACCGCGCTGGTAAGCTCTTTGGAACGCAGGGAATTAGAACACACCAACTCCGCCAATTTCCCGGTCTGATGGGCCGGGGTCAATTTTAAAGGCCGCATCTCAAAAAGGCGGACCGAAACCCCCCTTCGGGCTAACTGCCAAGCGGCCTCAGAGCCCGCCAATCCTCCCCCAATAATGGTCACCTTCTCAGACGACACGGACCACCCCTACCCGTCTTGGATCTCCGGCTCCGGCCAAAGGATAGGCCACCAGATGAACCCCTCCAAAATAGAGATTCTTTTCCGGCCAAAAGTTGAGGGGTTGAGCCACCTCTTTTAAAAACTCTGGGAATCCAGGCTCGGCCTGAAAAGCCCCTTCCTCAAAATGTAGGCGGGGAGCCGAGACCGCTTCTTCTGGAGAAAGCCCAAAGAAAGAGAGGTTAAGGACCGTTTGCAAAAGGGCCGACCGGATACGTTTGCTGCCCCCGGAACCGAAGGCGTAAAGCCCCCCGGAGGTCTTAAGTAACGAAGGGGCCATCATGGAAGGGATACGTCTTCCCGGAGGATAACGGAAAAAACCCTGGGGATGAAGGTCGTCTTCCCCCAAGATATTGTTGAGGACCAAGCCGGTGCCTGGAAAGACCAGCCCCGCGCCCTCTCCGAAGGTGAAGGTCAAGGCGCAGATGTTGCCCTCCCGATCTCCCACCGTAAGATGGGTTGTGCCGGAGGAGGCGCCTTGGAGCCAGGAGTAAATCTTTTCCGGATGCACCAAAAGCTCGTCCCGCACCTCAGCCTGGGCGCGCAAGGCGCGAGCTAGGGCCTCAAGGTGTTCTAAGCTATAGTGTCCTCTGCCGGAATAACGGGCCTCAAAGACTTTTAGCCCCAAGGCCACCAGGCTCCCTCCAAAAGAAGGCGGGGGGTTAGTCTTGAGATGGCCCTGAGAAAAAGAAAAATTTAAAAT
>JALWWR010000042.1:7006-7488 GCA_026993045.1 Thermodesulfatator sp. | reverse complement strand
CCCGGTCGGCCATCCGCCGATGGCAGGCCAGACAGGTCCCCACCCGTTCAATCCTCCGGATCTCGGGAAGGCTGAAGGGCCTTGCCCCGTCGTGGCTTGTGGCCTGGATCTGGCGCCCCTTCTCGTCCACCAGCCGGTCAAGGGCGTAGGGAAAGGGAATCCCGTTTGCCTTCCCGATGAAGATCCCGGTCCCGAGGCCCAGGGCCTTGGGGTTGGCGTGGCAGTCCTCGCAGGAGCGGGGCTTGCGCCGCACGGTGTGCGGCTGGACGGGATTTGAGGCCAGTCCCCAGGTGCCGTCTGCCAGACGAAAGATGTGGTTCAGGAAACGGACCTTTCCGTCAGGCCCCACCTGGGTGAAGATGGCCTGGCAGCCCGGAATAAAGGGAGCCACTCTTCCCTCAGCGTTTATCCCGAGGGCCGGGCTTTCCCAGCGGAGATAGGAACGGGTCTCGCGCCAGTGAAAGGCCCCTTTCACCCGGTTC
>JALWWR010000042.1:1299-6996 GCA_026993045.1 Thermodesulfatator sp. | reverse complement strand
GTTCCCCTCGCGGGCCTCCATACTTTCGTTTTCCGCCTTGCGATACCGCAGCCAGTCCCCGGCTCGGGAGGTGAGATCCTGCTGGGCGTGGCAGCCGTAACACTGCGGGGCCCACACCGCATGGCAGGCGTAGCATTCAAGCCTTCTCGCATGCCCGGGAATGGTCATGGCCGCCGCGGCCCGCGGATTCTTCCTGATCACCTCCGGGACCTGGGGCACGGGATGTTCCCTTCCGTCAAGTTTCCCGATGAGGATCACCCCCTGCCCCTCGCGCTTTAAGTTCGTAAGAGGCGTCCCGCGGGAGGTCTTAAGCGGGGCGTAGACCTTTACCGTTCCGTGGCAGTCCTCGCACTCTATCTCCACCGCCTCCTCCTTCTTGCTGTAAATGTTTCCGTCGCCGTGGATCTCGCGTTCCGTGTGACAGTCCTGACAGGAAAGACCCCGCTCGTAATGGATGTCGGGAAGCAAATGATTGTAGCACTTTCCGTGAAGCTTGCGCCCGGCCTTGACTCCGGGTTTTCCGCTCCAGGGCGAGCAGTAGCCGTCGGATTCCATCAGCCCGGCGTAGCTCATGCCGATGCGCCCGCCGCGGTTGTGGCAGTGCTGACACTGAAAGACCGGAATGCGGACGGTGATGCGGTGCACCCGGGGGTAGCCCGGTTTATCGTGTGGGATGGCGGAATCTCCGCCCTTGTAAAGGCCGTCGTTATCGTAGATCACGTGGCAGGCCGCGCATCCGCTTCCCCGATAGTCCCCGGGGCGCTCCTTGCCCCGGGTCCAGACATGGCACCTCAGGCACTCGGCCCGAAGATAGTCGTCAACCGGATGGTTTGTCGGGGAGATGGGTTTTGCGGGGTCATAGACCGGAAGGCCGAGGAGTTCGGGAAGGGCGCCGCGGTCGCGGGGAACGTCCCCGTCCTCGTCCCGCACCGCATAGGTGGCGTAAAGGGCCCGGCGGGTCTTCTGCGCGGCCCAGGTGTAGCGGGCGGCGCTGATGATCCCGGCGCTCGTGGCATGAAGGCTCTTTTGGAGACGGGAAACGATGTCGGCATGACACTGACCACAGGTCTGAGAGATCACCCGGAGGTCAGAGGGATTGCGCCAGAGGCCGCGATGAGCCTCCTCCTTGGTCTTTCCCTCCGGGTTTCCCCGGTGGCAGAACACGCAGGAGAGCCGGCCCATGACCGGATTTTCGGCGATCTTTTCAATCCCCTGGTGACACCTGAGGCACCCGCTATCGGCGAGCGCGGGGCCCGCAAGAAGGAGCCCCGCAAGCCCTATCAGAAAAAGAATCCTCAGCATACCCACCTCCACAATCTAAAATTCGGCCTGAAGGCGGCTGAAGACCGCAAGTTTATCCTCCTCGTCTCCGGGATGGAAATTGAAACTCCGGCTCGTATACCCGTTTACGCTATCCTCAAGATGGGCGAAATCAAGGCCGAGGTCCAAGGTGAGGTAGCGGTGGAGGCGCAGGGTGAGCATCCCGAGGAAATCGTAGCCCACGGTGGAGTCCCTTCCCCTGGCCTCGGTGTCCCCGAACCAGCCCGCGGAAAGCCAGACCCGCAGGCGTTCCGAAAAAGCGTAGCTCAGGCGGGCCTGGAAGGTGGTGAGCCCATAGCCGTTATTGGAGACGTTTACCGCGGTGTCGTCAAAGCCGGTATCCGTGGGGCCCTGGACGGTGAGGATCCCGGTGTAGCCCCAGTAGCCGTAGGTGCCGGAGAGGGCCATGAGGGGAAGGAACCCTTCCCCGTCCTCATCCCCGCTTGCGTGGGTGAAAAGGAGGGAGAGGGCGGCCGGGCCGAGGGTCTTTTCGGCCTCAAGGCGCAGCAGCCAGCCCGAGGCGTCGTCCGCGGTGCCCAGGATCTCCCGGTCGGTGAAGGACCCGATAAGAGCCGCCCGGAGGGTGAGGTCCTCGTAAGGCTTCCAGGCAAGCATCCCGCCGTAGTTTAAGTGCGGGCGGGTGTGCTCCGAGGGGCCTCCGGCGGGGTTGGCGTAGTTTTCGGCGACCTCGGCGTAAAGGGTAAAAAGGGAAAGCTTAAGCCCGGGGGAGAATTCCCGCTCCCAGTCAAGCTCGTAGTGCACGAAATCGTCGTGCGCAAGACCCTCCTCGCCCTCGTCAAGCTCAGCGGCAAAGAGGCGGAAGTCTCCGAGGCGCTTGCTCCGGTAATGGAGGGCCAGGGCCAGAGGGTTATAGTCCCAGTCTGCGGAATAAAGCATGTCCCGGGCGCGGTCGGAAAGGGGAAGGATCCCAGCCTCGGCCGAAAGCCCGCCCCCGAAAGCGTAGGAGAGGACCGCATGCCGCACCTTAAGGCGCTTTTCCGTGGTGGTGAGGTTGGCGTGGGTGTGGCCGAGTTCCACCTGAAGGTGGGTGTGGAGGCGGGAGTCAAAGGTAAGATCCAGGTTCTGACGGATGCGGAGGCGACTTGCGTTCAGGTTCTTCCGGTGGGTGTGAACGCTATAGGAGTTTATGCGATACTGGCCGCCGAAGGAGATGCGCTTTACCGGAGGGGAGATCTCCGGGGTCTTCTTTTCCGGCCCGGAGGGTGCGGCCACGGAGGGCTCCTTTTCCGCAAGGCGGCTCTTTAGCTCGGAAAGCTCCCGCCTCAGGGTCTCTATCTCCCGGTCTTTTTTCTTAAGTTCGGCTCTTAGCTTTCGGATCTCGGAGAGGACCTTGGCAAGACTCGGCTCCTCGGCGGCCCGGACGAGGGGAGAGAAAAGAAAGAACGCTATAACGAAAACCGCAAGGCCTCTTATCATGCTTTCACCTCCTTCGACTTCAAGTGGCCTTCAAGTAAAAGCGGGGCGGGCCTTCGCCCGCCCCTTTAGAGGAGGGTGTGGGATTAGTTGAAGGGCTAGCCTTTAAAAGCTTACCTGAAATACAGTCTGCACCCGGAAACCATCGTCGAGGTTGCTGTTCCCGGAGGGATCATATTTACCCCATTTGGTGTACTGGTCGCTCGAGTTGCGGAAATTTTTGTCGTAATCGATCCACTCGAAGTTGAGCATCAGGATGTTTTTCCCGGTAAGGTAGTAGGCCAGCCCCACCATGTAGTGGTCGGCCTCGTCACTGGAATCGGAAACCCATTGCGTCCCATCCCAGAAACGATCCCCATCGTTGGGATCAAAGTGGTCGTAGCGGCCAAAGAGATGCAGTTTCTCGTTGAAAATAGGAAGAACCACATCCGCAAACACCGACCAGCACTCGGTCTCAAGCTCAGTGTCCCCTACCCCGTCTCCGTTGGTGTCCACCACCCACTTTCCGGCGTTGTTTCCGTCGGAGGTGCTGTACTGGACGTAGAAGGCAAACCAAGGGTGCTGATAGGAGACCTGAAAGAGGTCTACGTTGTAGTCCGGGTCCTCCGGCATACGGAAAAGGCCGCTCCCTTTGGCTCCTTCGCCCCGGATGAAGAAGTAGCTGAACTGGAGCCCGGCCAGAGGAAGGGTGCCGGTGGTATAAGTCCCAAAGGGCCGGAGGGTGATTCGGCCCTCGAAGGCCTTGTTCTGGTTCACCTCCTTGTTGTGATAGCCCGAACCGTTCATATAGGAGATCCAGAAGGTCCCGTACTTTCCGATGTAGTGGTTGTAAATGGGGTAATGGGCGGTGAGTTGTTTCACATAGGCCTTATCCAGCTTGCCTCCCAGGTTTCCGGCGATGGAGACCCCGCGGTCCGCGGAGTTGAAGGTCCCGAAGAACTCCCGGGGCATGGTCCCCTGCATACGGTAGGGATTGATGTGTTCCTCGAAGTCGAGCCAGGGGAAGTGCCCCTGTCCGAACTCCATCTTGAGGCCTGTGAGAAAACCAAAGTCCGGAAGTTTGAACTGGGCGTAAGCGTACTTGATTCGAAGATCGTAGCTGTCTCCGTTTCCGCCGTGAAGGTCCGGGGTGAAGCGGAAGGAGAGCCAGGGGGTGATCTTCTTCTTGAAGTTGAAATAGGCCCGGGCCACGCTGAAATAGCTTTTGCCCTCCTCCTTTCCGCCGTCAAAAGGTCCATAACCGTTGGAGTAGTCAAGATAGGTAAGGGTTCCAAATTTTACCCCTCGGAGGGCCTTTGGCAAGGCTAGCCCCTCTTTTTTGACCTTTTCCGCTGCAGCTTTGGCCACCTCCTCCTTCTCTTTCTGGGCTTCTGCTTCGGCTTCCTTCTTGATCTCAAGGGCCTCTTTTTCGGTCAAAATCCCCTTTCTCACCAATACCCTAAGAAGGGGATCATCAATTTGGCTGGCATGAGCCGAAGTCCAGCCCCAAGCCAAAAGAATGGTTACCGTTACCAACACTGCAAGCCATTTACTACTCTTTTTCATCCTCTCCCTCCTTTGCTTAAGTTTTAGGTTGCAACTCTTTTCGGCCTGAATCATGCCTTTGGACTCAGGCCGAATTTTGGACACTTTGTGAAAATTTTAGGTCAGCACCCGAAATCCTCCTCCTCTTCCTCGGTTTCATTGGCAGAAGTTCCATTAAACCAGGGAGCGTTTTTTAAAGGGCACCCCCCTTTCATTTGCAATTTCGGCGAAGAAGGAGGGGAGGGGGGATGGGAGGAGGAGCTCTTCCCCATCCCCTCCGCTAAGCTAAAAGGGCTAACACGGCTTTTAGGCCGCCTTTCGGGCCCATTTCTCCCAGACCTCCCAAGGTTTCTCGCCCTCGGCTCCCGGAATCTTGACCAGCTTCACCCGGCTGTCGTAGAAGGAGCAGGAACCCCCCAGAGGATTCGCAAGACACACGATCTTTAGCACTGGATCGGCCAGCTTGCGGAGGGCCCGTTCCAGATCCTCCATCATGTGCATCTGGCCCCCGTGCACTGGACATCCATAATAGGCATAGTACACCTCCGGACTTCTTTTTGGACTTTAAGATGCAACTCTAATGCCATAAAAAATTGCGATTTATTGGAGACTTATCTAACAGGAAGTCCTAAAGGATGGCCTAAATTTTAGGCACGCTGCCTCTTTTTTAGGCAAGGCAGGTCTTGGTTAAGGGGTGGGTTTTGGTTAGGATAAATTAAAAGTGGAAGGAAGCTTTAAACTTGTTATCGAAAAGCCGCTTGAAATTCCTGGTTTTGATCTCCCTTTTATTCCTAAATGCCCATCCTTTGCAGGCCCAAAAAGTGGTTTTGCGCCTGATCGGGCCTGAGGACGTAAACGGGGCCTGGGTGGAGATCATAAGGCGGTTTGAGGCTCGCCACCCCGAAGTGCGGATCAAATATATCTCCGGTCCCTGGTCCACCGATGACCGGGAAAATATGTACCTTCGTTCCTTTCTGAGCAGAGACTCTATAGAGATCGTTTATACTTGCTTTTCGCTTGCGTTATCTTCCGGTGGCCCGGGCCCTTTCCTTACAACGATGGCTTCTCGTGGGGGCCATCATTCCGCCCACCCTCCTGGTGATTCCCATTTTCATGGTTATTAAAGCCTTGGGGTTGGTGAATAACCTTTGGGGCTTGATCCTGAGTTATACCTTTTTAAACCTTCCTTTCGGAGTCTGGCTCCTTTACGCCACTTTCAGCAAGGTTCCCCGGGAACTTGACGAGGCCGCCCTCCTGGATGGCTTTAGCCGGCTGGAGATCCTTTTTCGCCTCCTGCTTCCTTTAAGTCGCACAGGGCTTGCCGTGGCCGGAATCCTTATTTTTATCTTTTGCTGGAACGAATTTCTTTTGGCCCTAACTCTTCTTCAAGATCAAAGCCACTACACCGTACCCGTGGGC
>JALWWR010000042.1:0-1289 GCA_026993045.1 Thermodesulfatator sp. | reverse complement strand
CAAATCCAGTGCCAGTTCTCCTTCAGTTCTGATTCTACATGGTCATTTTCCAAAATGGCATTATCATAAAGATGTGTACGGAAAATCTTTTCCATTGCTCCAATATTACGAGATCCCTTGGGGAGAAATAAACGCCGCGGTGGCTCTTACCACCCTTCCGGTGATTCTGCTGGTGGCCCTTTTTCAGTCTTCGATCTTAGAAGGCCTTACCGCCGGAGCTTTAAAGGGATAAAGAAGGCGCACGTGAAATTGATCAACCTTACTAAGACCTATCTTTCCGGGAGAGTGGTGGCCCTTAAGGATATAAATCTTGAGGTTCCTAAAGGCCGGTTTCTTGCGGTGCTTGGGCCTTCAGGCTGCGGTAAAAGCACCCTTTTGCGGGTGGTCGCCGGGCTTGAAAGGCCGGATCAGGGAGAAGTGTGGATTGCCGGAAGACGGGTGGACCATCTGCCACCTGCTCGGCGGAATGTGGCTATGGTCTTTCAAAACTACGCCCTTTATCCCCATTTCACCGTTTATCAGAACATAGCTATAGGGCTTAAACTTCGGGGATACTCCAAGGCCGAGATTCGGAAACGGGTCCTTGAAGTGGCCCAAATGTTAGAGATAGAGAGCTTCTTGATCGCTACCCCCGGGAGCTTTCCGGAGGCCAGCAGCAAAGGACGGCTCTGGCCCGGGCCTTGGTACGGGATCCGGAAGTCTTTCTTCTAGATGAACCTCTGAGCAACCTTGACGCCCAGATTCGGGAGGAGACCCGAAGCGAGCTGAAGCGTCTTTTTAAGGATCTTAAAGCCACGGTGATCTATGTAACCCACGCCCAGATTGAGGCCCTGACTATGGCCGACCTGGTGGCGGTAATGTTTAAGGGGCGAATCTTTCAGATAGGTCTCCGGAAGAGGTTTATCACTTTCCCAAACACCGCTTGGTGGCCGAATTTATAGGGACTCTCCGGATCAATATCCTTGGGGCCGTATAGAAGGAGGAGTCTTTCTTAGCCAGGATCAGGCGATAAGGATCCCCTTGGGCCTTGATTATATGAGGGGCCGGTTGAGCTTGGTGTGCGGCCGGAAAGCTTAAGGCTTGAAGGGGAGGGTTTTAAGCTTAAGGCCCGGGTGGTGTGGGTGGAGAACTGGGGGCCGCAAAAGATTCTTTTCCTGGCTTTTGGTTCCTCTGAACTTCGAGCTCTGGTAGCAGCGGATTTTCCCGCCTCACCGGGTAAAGAAATAGAAGTAGCCCTCCGGCCTGAGGACCTCCATCTTTTTCATCCTCAGGCCGGAGAACGCCTGCCG
>JALWWR010000041.1 GCA_026993045.1 Thermodesulfatator sp. | reverse complement strand
CCAGTATAGTGGGTTATAAGCCCCCAAGCAAGAAGAAGGGCCACCGTTTCCGCCAGGGGCAATCCTACCACTCCGGTAACCGAGCCCTCAATCCGTTCCACAAAGCAGGCCGCCAGTCCCTGGATGGCGTAGGCCCCAGCTTTATCTAAAGGCTCGCCAGTGGCTAGATAGGCCTCTATTTCGGGAGGACTTAAAGGTCGAAATTTTACGGCTGTAGCCGTGTAGAAGCGACTTTTTCTCTTTTGATAAGACAGGCAGACCCCGGTATAGACCCAATGCCAGGTTCCAGAAAGGGCCTTTAACATGGCCCGGGCCTCTTCGAGGTCCCGGGGTTTGCCCAAAAAGACCCCGTTCTGGACTACTAAAGTGTCGGCGGCTAGGACCGCCGCTTCTGGAAACTTAGGAGCTACGGCCAGGGCCTTTTTCTGGGCCAGTTCCTGGACCACCTCTTCCGGGGGTTTCCCTTGAGGATAGGTCTCTTCCACCTCCGCTGGAAAGACTTGGCATTCAAGGCCCAGACTTGAAAGGAGGGCCTTTCTTCGGGGGCTGGCCGAGGCCAGAACTAGGGGCCTTAGATTCCGAAAAAGTCGCGGGCGGTCTGAGTGGTGATCTGAGCGCATGTTTCAAGCTCCAGGCCTTTTATCTCGGCTACTTTTTCGGCGATGTAACGCACAAAGGCGGGCTCGTTGCGTTTTCCCCGGTGAGGCACCGGGGTGAGAAAAGGGCAATCGGTCTCTAGCATTAACCTTTCTAAAGGGGTGTATCGGACTACTTCCCGGATATTTTCACCTTTGGGAAAGGTGACGATCCCGGTGACCGATAGGTAAAGGCCCAAGTCCAGAGCCCTGCGGGCTTCTTCTAGCCCTCCAGCAAAACAGTGAAAAACGCCCTTTAAGGGAAGGTAATTTTTAAGGATGGGAAAGATCTCCTGGTAGGCCTCTCGCACGTGAAGCACCACCGGCAGAGAAAGTTCTTTGGCCAGAGCTAGTTGGCGTTCCAGGTGTTCAAACTGAAGGTTCCGGGGAGAGTATTCTTTGGCCAGATCCAGCCCTACCTCTCCCAGGGCTACGCAACGGGTCAGGAGTTTCCGAAGTTCTTGATAGGATTCCTCTCTGATCTTACGCACCTCGTGGGGATGGAAACCGGCGGTGGCCCAAATAAAGCCTGGAAAGCGGTTTGCCAGCTCCAAGGCCTTGCGGGAGGTCTTAAGATCGATCCCCACCACCACAATGGCCCGCAAGGAGGCCTCCTTGGCCCGGGCCACTACCTCTTCCAGGTCTTTGTAATTTAAGTTCAGATGGGCGTGGGTGTCTATGAGTTCCATGAGGCCTTATTTTAACTTCTTTATTGCAAGGCTCAAAAGAAAGAGCCCTCCGGAAAAAAGCACGATGGCCCCGGAAGGGGGAAGATTTAAAAGGGCCGAACTCACCAGCCCTCCCGCCACCGAAAAGGCCCCGAGCAGGGCGCTAAGTCCCAGGCTTTGACGTAAGCCGCGAGAGACTTCCAAGGCCGCGGCCCCAGGGATGACCATAAGGGCTGAGACCAAAAGAAGCCCTACCATTTTCATCCCTAAGACCACCAAAGTGGCGGTAAGGGCCGCTAAGAGAAATTTTAGCCCTTTCACCGGAAGCCCCTGGGTGTGGGCGGACTCTTCATCGAAAGATACATAGAATAGAGGCCTTCCCCAGCGCCACAAGATCAAAAGGGCCCCTAGGGAAAGCCCCACCGAAAGCCAGACCTCTTGGTCTCTAAGGACTAGAATGTTTCCGAAAAGATAGGTAAGGAGCCTTACGTCGTAGCTGCGGGCCCAGGAAGCCATCACCACCGCCAGGGCTAGCCCCAGACTGGCCAGAATACCTACGGCGGTGTCCTCGTAAAGGGTGGCCCGTTCGCGAATCTCTAGGACTAAAAAAGCCGCCAATATGGTGACTACTAAAGCCAGAAGAAGGGGAGCGCCTTTGACAAGCAGCCCCAGAGCCACCCCGGTGAAGGCCACGTGGGTTAAGGCGTGGGGAAGGAGACTGTCGCGCCGGATAATCAGGAAAAGCCCGGTGGGGGCGGCGGCCAGACCAAAGGCTACTCCGGCTACTAAGGCCTTCCAGAAAAAGGCGTAGCTAAACCAATCCATAGTTTTTACTTTAAGACTTTCCGCCTAAAGGTTTCAAATGCGCTTCATTGGTTTGGC
>JALWWR010000040.1 GCA_026993045.1 Thermodesulfatator sp. | reverse complement strand
GCTTCCTAGGGCCCGGGCAATGGACCGTCCGAGGCTGGTCTTTCCCACCCCTGGGGGCCCTAGGAAGCAAAGGATGGGACCTTTCATCTCGGGGTTGAGCTTTCGAACCGCTAGGTATTCCAGGATGCGTTTCTTGACCTTTTCAAGGTCATAATGGTCCTGGTCCAGGATCTTTTCGGCCTCTTTAAGATCCAGGTGATCCTCGGTGGATTCCAGCCAAGGTAGCTCTAAAATCCAGTCCAGATAATTGCGGATCACGGTGTATTCGGCCGAAGAAGGGTGGGTGCGGGAGAGCTTTTGGAGCTCCCGCTCAGCCTCCTTGCGCACCAGCTCCGGTAGGGCCTTCTTTTCCAATCTTTCTCGGAGCTCTTCCACCTCCGCTTCCAGCCCTTCAGCCTCCCCCAACTCCTTGCGGATGACCTTGAGCTGTTCCCGCAGGTAGTATTCCTTCTGGGCCTTTTCCATGCGGTCCCGCACCTCGGCCTGGATCTTTTGGCCCAGCTCCAGGACCTCTAGCTGCTCCGTTAAGAGCTTGAGGGCCCGGTGCAACCGCTCCTTTACATCCAGGGTCTCAAGCAGCGCCTCCTTCTCTTCGTGAGCCACGTTGAGATGGGCCACGGAGAGATCAGCCAGCATGCCGGGGTCCTCCAGGTTTTCCACCAAAGAGCGCAATTCTCCTGGAAGATGGGGTGAGAGCTCCAAGATCCTGGTAAAGGTCTGCCGGATATTGACCGCCAAGGCCTCTACTTCCCGATCGGGGATAAAGGTCTCCGCTAGAAGCTGCACCCGGGCCTTGAGATAAGGTTCGCCCTGAAGGAGAGAAAGGATCTGAAAACGAGAGATCCCCTGCACCACCACCCGCACCCGATCCAGTTCCACCCGGCTGGCCCTCAAAATCAGGGCCAAGGTACCATAAGAAAAAAGCTCTTTCTTATCGGATTTCGGGTCTTTGACCGCCACCACCCCCAGCATCCGATCCTGGGCCAGAGCCTCCTCCACGGCCTTCACCAGACCGGGCTCGGTAAGGACAAAGGGAACGATCATATGGGGGAAAAGGACGGTGTCGCAGGGGATAAGAGGTAGATCGCGTATCTCGTCCGGACGGGCCGGCAGTTCTCGCACCTCTTTTTCAGCCATAATTACCTCCTTTAAAGGAAGCGGCTTTCTTGGAGACTCCAAGCTCCCTAAAAGGGAAAATAAGCTCGATAGCCCTTGAGACAAGCATTAAAATGGAGGCATGGCGCCGGAGAGCTGGGAGGCCTGGAAAGAGAGATTCCGCAAACCCCTTCTTTTCGCGTCCCGGAAAAACTTTGCCCTTCTGCCCAAGATTCGGGACCTAGAGGAGACCCTTAAGGGTCTTTTAGCTGAAGCCCCGGCTTCCCTTCCAGAGAGAACCCAAGAGAAGTTAAAGGCCTTGGTTCAAGGTCTGGAGGAGCAAGCTTTAGAGGAAAAAAAGGTCCGCATTCAGGAGATGCTGCGCCTCCTCGAAGAACCAGAAGAGGAACCCTCTTGGCCCCCCTACCCGGACCTCAAGACCTATGAGAAATGGCAAGAAGATCTCCGGACTCCGGTCCAATTTCTAAAAGGGGTAGGGCCCAAGCTAGCGGCCAAACTGGCTACCCGCGACATCCATACCATTGAAGACCTCCTCTATTTTTTGCCTAAAAGCTACGAAGATCGACGCCGTTTTACCCCCATCCGAGATCTCCGTCTGGGCCAGACCGCGGTGGTGAAAGGAGAGGTAGTGCTTTCAGGACCGGTCCAATTTAAAAGACGCAAGGTCTTTGAGGCCCTGATAAGCGATGGCACCGGGGTCTTGGCCCTAAAATGGTTCCATTTTAGAGAGGCCCTCCTGCGGGAGACCTTTCGCCCGGGCCAAGTGGTGATCGTCTCCGGGACCGTCTCCCGGTTTGGAGGGCGTTTTGAAATTGTGCACCCGGAGGTAGAAAGACCGGATGATCCCACCTTGGAACTGCATGTAGGGCGTCTGCTGCCTGTCTATCCTGCGGTGGAAAAGGTTTCTCCTAAAGTTATCCGGAAAGTAGTCCACAACGCCGTAAAAGAGCACGCCCACAAACTGGTAAGTTTTATCCCGCATTCCATCCTGCGGCGCCGGAGGCTCTGGCCCCTCTCGGAGGCCATAAAGACCCTCCATTTCCCCCCCGAGGAAGCCGATCTTGCAGCCCTTAACCAAGAACGAAGCCTCTGGCACCGGTCCATCGCCTTTGACGAATTCTTCTTTTTGGAACTGGCCTTGGGGCTCAGGCGCTCCAAAGTCAAACAGGCCCAGGGCATAGCCTTTCGCCTCGCTTCCCCTTTGGCCGAGACCTTTTTAGAAAAGCTCCCTTTCAAATTAACCCGGGCCCAAGAAAGGGCTCTAGAGGAGA
The DNA here is from genome assembly GCA_026993045.1 of Thermodesulfatator sp. Taxonomy (GTDB): domain Bacteria; phylum Desulfobacterota; class Thermodesulfobacteria; order Thermodesulfobacteriales; family Thermodesulfobacteriaceae; genus JALWWR01. Next base: position 5,205 of record JALWWR010000040.1, on the reverse strand, counting down.
TCAAACGGGATATGGCCCGGCCGGTGCCTATGAACCGCCTGCTTCAGGGGGACGTGGGGTGTGGGAAAACGGTGGTGGCCTTTGTGGCGGCCCTCATCGCCATCGATAACGGCTATCAGGTGGCCCTCATGGCCCCCACCGAGATCCTGGCCGAACAGCACTACGCCGGATTTCGAGAACTTTGCGGGCTGGCTGGCATCGAGGCCGCTCTGCTTACCGGAGGAATTCCCCCGGCTCGCAAACGGGAGATTAAACAAGCCCTATCCTTGGGACATATCCATCTCATAATCGGCACCCACGCCCTTTTCCAAGAAGACGTAGAGTTCAAGCGCCTAGGGCTGGTGATCATCGACGAACAGCACCGCTTCGGAGTCCTTCAACGGGCGGCCCTGCGGGAGAAGGCCAAAGGGGTCTCTCCAGACACCTTGGTCATGACCGCTACTCCCATCCCCCGCACCTTGGCCATGACGGTTTACGGAGACCTTGACGTCTCCGTTATTGACGAACTTCCCGCGGGCCGCAAACCGGTAAAGACTGAACTTTATCCTGCTCGTTCCCGGGGGTTGGTCTATGAGAAGGTGCGGGAAGAGGTCCGCAAGGGGAATCGGGCCTACATCGTGTTGCCCCTGATCGAGGAGTCGGAAAAGCTCGATCTCCTTTCCGCCACGGAATGGGCTGAACACCTTAAAAAGGAAATCTTTCCTGAGTTCAGGGTGGGGCTCCTTCACGGACGGATGTCTCCCCAGGAAAAGGAACGGGTGATGCGGGATTTTAAGCGAGGCCAGATCCAGATCCTGGTCTCCACCACCGTGATCGAGGTGGGGGTGGATGTCCCGGAGGCCACCGTGATGGTCATTGAACACGCGGAGCGCTTCGGTCTTTCACAGCTCCACCAGCTTCGGGGCCGGGTAGGACGGAGCCCGAGACCCTCCTATTGCTTTTTGGTGGCCCATGAGGTATCACCCAGTAGTGAAGCCTGGCGAAGGTTAAAGGTCTTGACCGAAACTACCGACGGTTTCCGCATCGCTGAGGAAGATCTCAAGCTTCGGGGCCCGGGAGAATTTCTGGGCACCAAACAGCACGGCTATTTGGAATTCCGGCGGGCGGACATGGTCCGAGACTACGAGCTCCTGCTTATGGCTAGAGAAGAGGCCTTCCGGCTGCTGGAAGAAGATCCAGCCCTTTCTAAGCCCGAACACCAGCCTTTAAAACTGATCCTAGCGGAACGTTGGGCTGAGAGACTGCGCCTTTCGGAGGTAGCCTAATGGAAGAGGTTAAAGTGGGGCTTGTAGGATTAGGCACGGTAGGAAGCGGGGTTTACGAACTAATAGCCCAGAATGGAGAGTTCATAGCCCAAAAGACCGGGTTGCGCTTAACGGTCAAAAAGATCTTAGTGCGAGACCTGGCCAAACCCCGGCCGGTCTCTTCCCCTCCAGAGCTTCTCACCACCCAAGCCGAAGAAATCTTTGGCGACCCGGAGATAAAGATTGTCTGTGAACTTTTAGGAGGGATAGAACCCGCCAAGACTTACATCTTGGAGGCCCTGCGAGCAGGCAAAGCCGTAGTCACGGCCAACAAGGCCGTCCTGGCCGAACACGGAGAGGAGGTCTTTCGGACCGCGCAAGAGACCGGGCAGGCCCTCTTTTTTGAGGCCGCGGTGGGAGGGGGAGTGCCCATTATAAAGACCCTTCGGGAAAGCCTTTCCGCCAACCGTATCCAAAACCTCACCGCCATTGTTAACGGCACCTGCAATTACATCCTTACCCGGATGCTCGAAGAAGGCCGACCTTTGCCGGAAGTGGTGGCCGAGGCCCAAAAGCTGGGACTGGCCGAGGCCGATCCCAGCTTAGATCTTTCGGGTTTGGATTCGGCCCATAAGATCGCTATCCTCGCCACCTTGACCCAGGGAAGCTATATTTCCTCAGAAAAGGTCTACGTAGAAGGGATCGAGGGGCTTGAGCCCCTCGACCTGGCCTTTGCCCAGGAGCTCGGTTTTGTAACCAAACTCCTGGCTCTGGCCTGCCTAAAAGAAGGAGGACTTGAGATCCGAGTCCACCCTACCCTGGTGCCTCAAGGGCACATGTTGGCTTCGGTAAGATTGGCCTATAACGCCTTTTTGTTAAAGGGAGATTTTGTAGGACAGGTGCTGCTTTACGGCCTAGGGGCTGGGGCTAAACCTACCGCCAGCGCGGTGGTGGCGGATCTCTTGGATGCCGCCCGGCAACTTCAATCCGGGACCTCTCCCCCGCCCCTCCTCTATCGCGCCTCTAGCCCGGCTTTAATCCCTATGGAAGAGGTAGTCTCCCGGTATTATTTTCGTTTTTCGGCCTTAGATCGACCAGGAGTGCTTTCTAAGATCGCTGGAATTTTGGGCCAACATCAAATAAGTATCGCCTCTGTGATCCAAAAGGAACGCCGGGAGGGAGAGGCGGTGCCCATTGTGATGCTCACCCACGAGGCCCGGGAAAAGGCAGTCCGCCAGGCTTTAAAAGAGATCGACCAGTTAGAAGTGGTGGCCGCACCTACCAAACTCTTGCGAATTTTAGAGAGCTAAGGCAAGATTAATCTATGATTACCTGGGTAGAAAAAGGACAATTCCGTTTCACCACCTCTCGCCAGGAAGTCTTAGCCACCCCCAATCTGGGGGCCTGTGTAGCCATCGGAGCCCTAGATCCAGACTCGGAATTAGCAGGATTAGTACAATACGTCTTGCCGGAAACCAAAAACAACCCCGCCCCCGAGGGTTTCCCGGCCTTCTTTGGGGAAGAGGCCATCCCTCTTTTTTTCCATACCTTTAAAGAAAAGGGGGGCGATCCCCATCGAGCCAAGATTGTAGTAGTGGGAGGGGGACGTTTTCGGAAAAGTCCTAAGTGGTTAGATATTGGCCTCAAAAATGTGGCCGCAGCCCGCTACTACCTCAAGCGTTTGGGGCTCTTTCCCTTGGCCGAGAGGGTGGGCGAGCCTTCCCCCAGACGAATAGAGGTCTCTCTGCGGGAAGGTCTTAAGGTCTTTACTTTTAGTAAGGTGGAAAGCTGGTGAGCGGAACTTTACCTCTTTTAGATCAGATTTTTGAGAAACTGGATCATATTCCCAATTTTCCGGAAACAGCCCAGAAGGCCTTACGTCTTCTCCAAAAAGAAGACGTAGATTTTAGAGAATTGGAAACCGTGATCCGTCACGACGCCGCTATAACAGCCAACTTTTTAAAGCTAGTGAACTCCGCGGCCTTTGGCCTTCGGAACAAAGTAAATAGTCTATTGCAGGCCTTTTCCCTTCTAGGCATAAACCAGATCCGTTTCGTTTTGATCGCTTCCTGCAGCGGAAAGTATTTGAACCGCCCTTTGAAGGGCTATGGCCTTACCCCGCAGGAGGTCTGGCTCCACTCCTTGGCCTGTGGGCTTATGGCCGAGGCCTTGGCTTCTCGGGCCGGCCTTTCCAAACCGGAAAACCTTTTCACCGCGGCCCTGCTCCATGACATCGGCAAGATAGTGTTGGATCTCTTCGTAGAAGGGGAGATGGAGGTCATCCGAGACATTATTGAGAAAAATCCTGACCTAACCTTTATGCAAGCGGAATGGATGGTCCTTGGAGCTGATCACGCCATCGTAGGGGCGGAGCTCCTGCGGCGCTGGGAGTTCCCCAAAGAGGTCTACTTTGCCATCCGGGCCCACCACGACGAAACCCTCATGCTTCAGAGCAAAATCGCCGCCCTTACAGCCCTAGCCAACACCTTGACTAATCTCATGGGTTTTGGGGCCGGGGCGGACGTCTTTGCCTACGAGATCCCAGAAGAGCTTTTGGAAAAAGCCGGCGTCCGCGAAGGGGATCTCTACCCCGCCCTTATTGAAACCTTCGAGCGCACCGAGGCCTTGAAGACCGCTCTTTTTGCATGAACCTCAAAGCCCTACCTCCTGAAATCTCGATGGTCCTAAAACTGGCGGCCTTACTTCTCGGTGCCCTTTTAACTTTATGGCTGACCAAGAGACTTTTGGTCACTTTCATCCATCGTCTAGCCCAAAAATCCCGCACCCATATAGACGATCTCTTGGTCCGCCACGGAATATTTTCGGCCTTGGCCTATTTAGCCCCGGTAATGGTGCTTTATTACGGGAGCCGTCTAGTCCCAGAGCTGGCGGGCTTTTTCAAAAAGGCAAGCGAGGTACTTTTAGCCCCGGTATTGGCCCTTCTGGCCACCCGAGGCCTTTCGGTTCTCCTAGAGTTTTACAACCAGCTCCCTATCGCTCGCAAACACCCTATCCGAGGCTATGTCCAGATCTTAAAGTTCTTGGTATGGGTTTCGGCTGGGATTGTGGCCGTTTGCACCCTCCTCGAACGCTCCCCTTGGGGGATTCTTTCCGGTCTTGGGGCCCTTTCGGCCATCCTGCTCCTCATCTTCCGGAACACCATCCTTTCCTTTGTGGCCAGCCTCCAGATCATCGGCCAGGACCTCATCCGCATTGGGGACTGGATTGAGGCCCCGCAGTTCGGGGCCGATGGGGAAGTGATCGAGATGACCCTCTATAACGTCCTGGTTCAAAACTGGGACAAGACCATCATCTCCATCCCTACTTACCGCCTCATGGAAGAATCTTTCAAGAACTGGCGGGGCATGGAGCGCTCCGGCGGCCGCCGTATAAAACGCCACCTTCTGGTGGATCAGTCTTCGGTAAAATTCGTGGACCAAAAGCTTCTGGAGCGTTTCAAACGCATCCATCTCCTCCAGGGCTATCTGGAGCGGAAACTTAAAGAGATCGAGGAATACAACCGGCGCCTGGGAATCGACACTCAGGCCTCCCCGCTTAACGGGAGACGGCTCACTAACCTGGGGACCTTCCGGATCTATATTGAAGAATACCTAAAGAGCCATCCCTTGATTCGCAAAGATATGACCCTCATGGTGCGCCAGCTTCAACCTACCGCCGAAGGTTTACCCCTAGAGGTTTACTGTTTCGTGGCTGACACCCGCTGGGTCCCTTATGAGCGGGTCCAGGCCGACATCTTCGATCATATCTTGGCGGCGGCCCCGGAGTTTGATCTACGAATTTTCCAGAAACCCACCGGCCACGACCTGAAGGAAGCCCTGACCGACAAATGTTCTACGAAGAGGTCTTCCGGAAACTGAACCGGAAGGGAGTTCGATATGCTGTTACCGGGGGAATAGCTCTGGTCCTCCACGGAGTGATAAGACTTACCGCAGATCTGGAT
>JALWWR010000039.1 GCA_026993045.1 Thermodesulfatator sp. | reverse complement strand
TTCCCTTACCGGGCACGATGCTGTACCGGATGGGCTTATCTGTGGTGATATGCCCCATGGTCCCCTTCAGGTACATCCGGAGCTCAACGGGCTGCCCTTTAACCACTTTTCGATCCAGACGGATCACACCGGTGGCGATCTCTTCCAGGGTTTGGAGGATGAGGTTGGCGGAGACCGAGGCGGGTTTCCCGATGGTCATGAGAGAGGTGGTGCGGGTGTTTTCCAAAGTGTAGGCGAGCTTCCCAATGGCGTCCCGAACCAGCTCGAGGTTAAAGACAGAGACCAGGGGGCGAATGGGGTCAAAAGCCACCCGTTCGGCTCCCAGCTCCTCCAAGTAGCCCACCAGTTCGTCGATCACATATTGAAGGCTCTCCGGGTTCAGGGAGAGGCGAATATCCAGGTCGTCCGGGTACTTAATCAGCACAAGATTCTGGTTCTCGATCTCTTCGGAGAGGGTGAATCCCAAGGCTTCGGACATCAGGATCAGATCTTCTGACCGGGTGTCTGTGATGAGAACCGATTTCTCTCCCAGTTCCAACCCTTTTTGGAGGAACTGGAAGGTGAGGACGGTTTTCCCGCTTTCGCTGGGGCCGGTCACAAGGTATGTTCGCCCCTTATAGAACCCGCCCCAGACCTGGTCGATGATCGGGACCCCTGTGGGGATCTTGTTGTAAAACACCATCGCTTGAACCTCCTGTGTGCCTCTCTGGGTGTTCAGTCGAAGCCTATGGATAAGTCAGGGGGATTAAAGGGGCGTTGGTGGGGGCGTTTGTGAAATCGTTTGAGGGAAGGAATTTAAGGGAGAATCTCCTCGATCTCCCGTATTTCCGCTTTTGCCTTGATGCCTCGAAAGATGTCCAGAGCTTCGCGGAGAAAGGTCTGGCCTTTGGGGTCTTTTTGGAGGAACTGCCCATAAGTTTTCAAGGTTTGAGCATATTCCAGAGGATCCCCCAGGTCCTTTAGAAGCTCAAGGGAGCGTTCAAAGTGATACTCGGCGTTCTCCCGATCACCTCGAAGGACTGCCAGCTGTCCGAGAAGCCGATGGAGGACGCCGCGATCCTTGGTCCCCAATTCTTCTTCCCGCTCCACCAATTCTTCCAGATACTGCGAGCTTTCCTCGGACTTCCCCATGGAGAGGAAGAATCGGGCCATGCCGAAGCAGAACTGAAGGTAAATCCGATTTTTTAAGCGGAGCTCGGCATTTAATGCGGAGGCCTCTTCAAAAGCTTTCTGGGCCTCCTCGTGACGGCCCAGCTTAAGAAGTGTTTCCCCTTGATGGATTAAGACCATTAGAATCCCTATTCGGTCCCCGATCTCTTGCTTAAGGCGGAGACTTTGGTTGAAGTGTTCCAAGGCCTTTTCAAACTCCCCCTGGGTGAGGAAAAAGAGGCCCAAGGCACGATGGGCTTCTGAGATTCCTTCCTTGTGGTTCATCCGCTGGCGGATATGCATGGCCTGTTCGATAAAGCTTCGCCCCTTTTCCACCTCGCCCAGACGGAGGCTGATCAGGCCCAGATCCAAGAGAGCGGAAGCTTGGATCCAGGGGGCTTCCGCTTTCTCCGCAAGTTGAACCGCCCGCTTGGCCAGGTCCTGTGCAGGGTGGAACTCCCCGGTTTCCATATAAGCATGGGCAAGATTCTGATGGAGAGCGGCATGTTCCCAGGCGAATTCCCGGACACGGGTGCGTCGGTTTTTCTTGATCTCCCCCAGAAGCTCGCTCCAGAGTGCAATTGCACGCCTTACATCCCCGCGTGTAAAGGTAACCCATCCAATGGCTCGCATCACAGCAAAATACTCCGGATGGGTTTCCTTCCCCGCTTTTTCCAGAGTGTACTTGGCGGTTTTTAAGTGTTGAAGGGCCGTCCCATAGCTCCCCATTTGGGCCAAAATGTAAGCCATCTTTCGTCGCACCCGTGCGGACTCCTCCGGCGGAAGAGAGCGGGAAACAAGAGCCTCGTATCGCTTAAGGGCTTCTTCATAATGACCCAAAGTGGAGAGAAGGAAGGCGATCTCAAGATGGAGGTACAGGGCATGAGGACCTTCCGCGCCCTCTAAGTTCAACGCTTCTTCGTAAAAGCGGAGGGCTTCTTGGAGAGAGTAAAGCCCTTTGGCCTGATCCCCGGCGAGGATGAGGTACCGAACCGCCTTCTCCCGATTTCCGCTCTGGGAAAAATGAAAGGCCAAGGCATCCGCATATTCCGAAATTCGATCCGGGTAAAGT
>JALWWR010000038.1:330-7633 GCA_026993045.1 Thermodesulfatator sp. | reverse complement strand
CTCCCAAACCCTCCCCCTCCGGGGGGAGGGTGGACTTTTTTAGACTCCCAGAGGGGGACGGACTTTTTCAGAGATCTCAAATAATCTTTTAAAATACGGTCTCTCTTAGGGCGGGGGGGAGGAGGCGGTGGAGGCGTCTTTCGGCTCGAGGGATGTAGCGGGCGAACCAGCTTTTTCCCTGGAGGCTTAGCTTGACATAGGCCCCCAAGGCCTGAAGGAGCCGAAAGACCGAGGTCCTCCGCCATTCTAGCTTGAATTCCTCACGGTTCCTTCCGGTGAGGAAAAGATACTGCTCCAGAAAGTCCTCCACCGGGAGGTCTTCTTGGTAAGGATCCCAGAGGAGGGAGGCCAAATCGTAGGAAGGGGGGCCCAAACGGGCGGCCTGAAAATCGATAATATAAGGCCAGGAATCCTTAATTAAGATGTTTTGGGACTGAAAGTCCCGGTGTAGGACCACCCAATCGGTGAAAAGCCCTACCGATTCTTCCACCCAATTTCGCCAAAGCTCCTTTTGAGCGGGACTAAAACCCCGGACCCGGTAGCGCCGTAGATACCAAGCCTCAAAATAAAGGACTTCTTTTTCCCAGATGAGGTCGAAATCGTAATAAACGGTCTCAAGCAAGGCCTTTTGCGGAAGAAGGGGGGCTAAGGCCTGCATTTTAGCCAAAATTTTAAGGACCAAGGGGTAAAAACGCCGGGCTTCGGGATGCTGAACTAAAGTGAGATCCCCCAGGTCTTCCACCAAAAGATACCCTTGACTTTCATCGTAGGCCCAAATTTCAGGCACCGGGAGTCCTTGGGACCGGAAAAAGCGTCCCAGAAGATAGTAAGACCGGGCCTCCTTGAGACCTTGGGGGCCAGGCTGGGGGCCTATGAAGACCGCGGTCTCTCCTTGAGAGGCGTGGACTCTATAAAAACACCGTTGCGACCCTTGGGGTCTAAGGGGAGTGAGCTTTAAGGGGGAAAAGCCCCAGCGCTCAAGAAAGGATAAGGCTTCTGGTTCAAGAGGCATGGGGAGGGGCAAAAGGCACCAGGGCCCGTCCTGAAAGTAGGTCTTCTTGGGCCTTTTGGTAAGAAGCCGGCGTGCCTAGATCCTGCCAGTAAAATCCAGCCCCTGCAAGGGCCCCGATGGTAAACCCTTGGGCCAAAAGTTTCTGATAGGCCGGGACCATATCCCTTTCCGGAGGTAAGGCCGCCACCCATTTCGGAGTCACCACCTGAATTCCGGTAAAGGCCCAGCCTTCCGGGGAGTCTTCCCCGAATCCTGTCACCCGATTCCCTTCCACGCGAACTTTGTTTAACCCTGGAACTTTGCGCACCAACATGAGACAAGGCACCCCTTGCCGGGCCCGGGCCTCGTAGACGGTTTTTAAGGGAAAGTTGGTGAGAATGTCACCGTTTATCACCAGGGTGGGGGCGTTAAAAAAAGAGGCTGCGTAACGCAAGGCTCCGCAGGGGCCCAAGAGCTCGGGCTCTTCAAAGAGCTGGAGCTTGAGGTCAGGGTGAGCTAGGGCGTAGTCCTTAACCCAGGCCTTTAGCTTTTCTTTTAGATACCAAGTGTTAAGGGCGATCCTCTTAAAGCCTTGATCTTGGAGTTGGTCTAAGATAATGGCCAGGAGCGGTTTCCCCAAGACCGGGATCAGAGGTTTGGGGAGGTGATCGGTGAGGGGTCTTAGGCGTTCCCCTCGCCCGGCGCAGAGCACAAAGGCCTGCATCAGGCCTGGGCTTGGGCCTTTTTGCTCTGTTCTAGTTCCTCAATTTCTTCTTTGACTTCGGCTTCGTGTAAGGCCTGCTTAAAGGAGCGGATGCCCTTTCCCAATCCGGCCCCAATCTCCGGCAGGCGTTTGGCTCCAAAAAGGAGAAAGGCCAAAAAGAGGATGATCAACAGCTCCTGGGTTCCCAAGCCAAACATAAAGCACCCCCTACGGCGATTTAGTCTCTAGTAACCATACCACGAGGATACTAGCCTCGTAAAGAAGAACCAAGGGGATGGCCAGAAAAAGCTGGTTTACGATGTCTGGGGTGGGAGTCAAGATAGCCGCGGCCACGAAGGCCCCCACGATGGCGTAGGGTCTTACTTTATGAAGGGTGCGGGCCCGGATTATTCCTAGGCGGGCTCCCACCGCTAGGGCTACGGGGATTTCAAAGCAGAGACCAAAGACCAAGAGCATCCGCACCGCGAAACTCACGTAGTCCCTAAACACCGGCTTAAAAACTAGGAGCTCTCCCCCAAAATGGGCCAGAAAACGAAAGGCCTTGGGGAAGACCAAAAAATAAGCGAAGGCCGCGCCGCCCAAAAAGGCCAGACAGGAAAAGAAGATCAGGGGGCGGGCGAAGCGTTTTTCGTGGGCGTAAAGTCCTGGAGCTACAAAGCGCCAGGCCTGATAGATGATAAAGGGGCTGGCGAGGATTCCCCCACAAATTAAAGCGATCTTAAGATAGGTAAAAAAGGCCTCTTGGTAAGTGATGAAAATAATCTTTCCCTGTTCAGGAAGGACCGGAAGCAGGGGTTTTAAAAGGAATTGAAGCAGAGGCTCCAATTGCCAGTAACAAAGGGCCGAAGCCAGCCCCCACACTATAAGACTTTTAATCAGTCTGGAGCGGAGCTCTAGGAGATGTTCCGTAAGGGGTAAATTCTGGTCTTCTTCTGGGATCCCGGTTGCCTGCGTCACTTAGCCTCGAAGCAGAGCCTCCATTTCTTGAACCAGGGTCTCCACATCTAGTCCGGCTTGAGCCAGAAGCTCGTCAGGTTTTCCGGAAGAAGCGTAATGTTTGAGACCTTTGAGTTTCAAGGGTACCGAAAGCCCGGCCAAGGCTAATTCCCGGGCGCAGAGAGTTCCAAGCCCGGTCTCTTCTAAATGGTCTTCCACCACCATTATGGGGCCCAGCTTGGCTGCTTTAAGCAGATCTTCCCGAGGAAAAGGCCGAATAGAAGCCAGGTTTAAGACCCCTACTTCATAGCCCTTTTCTTTCAAGATCTCTCGGACCTGGAGACAGCGGGCCACCATGGACCCAAAGGTGATAATAGTCCCCGCAGTTCCGGTCCTCAGCCAATCCCCCCGTCCTGGTTCAAAGCGGTATTCCGGGCCGAAGAAGGGCTGGCCCTCTTCGTCAGTGATCACCGGGACCTTGGAGCGGCCCATACCCACAAAGACGTTTCCCGGTCTTTGGGCTACCGTCCTAATGATATGATCGGTCTGATTAGGATCGGCCGGGAAATAGATCTCAAGATCCTTGAGGCTCAAGAGGAGACCTAAATAATCCACACATTGGTGCGTGGGGCCGTCTTCGCCCACATCGGTCCCCAAATGGGTGCAGACCACTTTGAGCGCCGTGCGATTTAAGACGTTGAGCCGAAGCTGGTTGTAGACTTCGTCCACCCCAAAGACCCCGAAGGTAGAGAAGAAGACCAGGAACCCTTCCTTAGAAAGGGCTCCGGAGACGGTAGCGGTATGGTGCTCCTGGATCCCAGATTCATGGAAGGCCAGGGGAGAGTGTTTTTTGAAAGCCGTCATCTTGACCGAACCTTCCAGGTCACAGGTAAGACCTAAAACTTTGGGAGGCTTTCCGGGAAGATTGTTTTTCTCCGCCAGTCGCAAGAGGGCCTTACCATAAGCTGAGCGACAATCGGTCTTGGCCTCTAGAGGGTATTCCTCTTTTTCTCCGGGTTCAATGGCCACCTCTTCTGGTTCATGGGGGGCGTGGGGAAAACTTACCGGATGTCTCCGGCGTTTTTCTCGCCAGGCTTCTATTTCTTGAGGATCAAACCCCAGCTCTGCTAGAGCTTTTTCACAAAGGTCCACCGGGAGGGCCATCCCGTGCCACTGGGGGTCGTTTTCCATAAAGGAGACCCCTTTGCCCATGATCGTATGGGCCAGGATGGCAGTAGGTCTTTCAGGATGGGCCACCTCTCCCTGGAGAAAGGCCCTTAGGGCCCGGAAAAGGGCTGAAAAGTCGTGCCCGTTTACCTCCATAAGGTTCCAGCCCGTGGCCTCGATCTCGGCCTTAATATCTTGGGGCATGACCTGGTAGATATCGCCCCCGATCTGAAGCCGGTTGTAATCGATAAGGACGCAGAGATTGTTTAGCCCAAACTTAACCGCCCAGCGGCGGGCCTCGATGACCTGGCCTTTTTGCTGCTCTCCGTCTCCCATGAGACAGAAGACCCGGTAAGGTCTCCCTTTGAGTTTAGCCGCCCGGGCGAAACCGCAAGCCGCTGAAAGACCTTGCCCCAGGTTGCCGGTGTTCCATTCCACCCCAGGGACGGCCTGTTCTACGTGCCCGGCAAAGGCCGAGCCGGCCCTTCGAAATTCCAGCAAAAAGGGTTCTTCTGGGAAAAACCCGTATTCGCAAAGGACGCTATAAACTCCGGGACTAATATGCCCTTGGCTTACCACTACCCGATCCCGGTCCGGGTCTCTAGGGGCTTGGGGGTTGACCCGGGCCAGGGCGTAAACCATTAAAAGGAGAGAGAGGGAGGAGAGAGAGCCTCCGGGATGGCCCGAGCCGGCCAGGGTGGTGGCTAAAAGGATACGGCGGGCGCAGCGCTTAAAGGCCTGCTGGAACCATTGGACCTCTTCCGGGGAGAGCTCCTCCTGCTGGGGACTCAGCTTGAGCATGGCCGCCTCCTAGGGGCTTTTCCTTTCGCGTTTCATGGCGATGACGCCGGTGCGCACGATCTCTTTTATTCCGATGGGTTTAAGGAGTTCGATCACAGCCTCCAGTTTGCTTTGAGGACCGGTGACTTCAATGGTATAAGTACGAGGGCTGACATCTACTACCTTGCAGCGAAAGATGTCGCACATTCGAAGGACCTCGGCCCGGGTCTCCTTTTCGGCCCGGACTTTAATAAGGGCCATTTCCCTTTCTACAAATTCTCCCTCTTCGGTTACATCCACCACTTTATAAACATCCACCAGCCGCCGTAGCTGTTTCAGGATTTGTTCGATGATCTGGTCATCTCCATAAGTGACCAAAGTAAGATGGGAGAGGGTCGGATCTAAGGTCTCAGCCACGCAGAGACTGTCGATATTAAAACCGCGCCCACTAAAAAGCCCTGCAATACGAGCCAAGGCCCCTGGCGTGTTTTCTACCAGAACCGAAAGGGTGTGTTTCCTTTCCGCCATTTTAGCCTCCCAAGAGAGCTTTGCGAAACTAACTTATCTGGGGGGGACAGTGCCCCCTATACTTTTAAAAGGCCCCCAAACCTATAAGGTTAGGTCTTCTTTTCCCTCCTAAACCAAGATCATTTCCGTAGTAGCCCTTCCCGCAGGAACCATCGGGAAGACCCCTTCTTCCGGAGCGATATGGATATCTACCAAAGTAAGACGCTTGCTTTCTAAGGCTTGTTTTAGCACCGGTTCCACTTCGTCCACTTTGGTGGCCCGGAGCCCTAGGGCCCCATAGGCCTCGGCTAGTTTAACAAAATCCGGGATGACCTGGAATTTGACCGCTGAATACCGTCTTTCATAAAAGAGTTCCTGCCACTGGCGGACCATGCCCAGGTAACCATTATTGAGGATAATGATTTTAATAGGCAGTCCTTGATCCATGGCGGTGGCCATTTCCTGGATATTCATCTGGATAGAGCCATCGCCAGCCACATCGATTACCAACTTGTCCGGATTTCCCATTTGGGCCCCGATGGCCGCGGGAAACCCAAAACCCATGGTGCCCAGCCCTCCGGAAGTGATCAGGGTGCGAGGCTGGTCGAATTTGTAATATTGCGCCGTCCACATTTGATTCTGGCCTACTTCGGTGGAGATAATGGCCTTCCCCTTGGTGAGCTCGTAGAGCTTTTCAATAACGTATTGGGGTTTGATGGTCTCCCCTTCTTGTTTATAAGAAAGGGGATAGCGTTTTTTCCAAATTTCGATTTGCTCCCACCACTCCTTGAACTGTTCCTTCCAGATCTTTTCAGGTCGGGCCACCTCGGTGACGATTTGAAGGAGCTTTTCAAGGGCCCGTTTACAGTCCCCTACGATGGGCACGTCCACCCGGACGTTTTTCTGGATAGAGGTGGGGTCGATATCAATATGAATAATCTTGGCCATAGGGGCGAAGGCGTCCACTTTACCGGTCACCCGATCGTCGAAGCGGGCTCCCACGGCTAGGATAAGATCGCTGTTGGCTACGGCCATATTGGCGTAATAGGTGCCGTGCATTCCGAGCATCCCCAGCGACTGGGGATGGGTGCCAGGGAAACCTCCGAGCCCCATCAGGGTCCTGGTCACCGGGAGATGGAGCCCTTCCGCCAACTCCCGCACCTCTTCATGGGCCCCAGAAGAGATCACCCCGCCTCCTACTAAAATTACGGGCCGGGTGGCGCTCTCTAGCAACCGGTAGGCCCGCTCTACTTGACGGGGATGGGGATCATAGACCGGGTTGTAACTCCGCAGCCGAATCTCTTCCGGCCAATGAAACTCAGCTTTGCCCTGCTGCACATCTTTGGGAAGGTCTACCAAGACCGGACCGGGGCGCCCAGTGCGCGCGATATGGAAAGCGGCCTTAAGGATCCGGGGGAGATCTTCGGTCCGTTTTACTAAAAAGTTGTGTTTGGTGCAAGGCCGGGTGATACCGGTGATGTCCACTTCTTGGAAGGCGTCGTTTCCAATGAGCTTGGTGGGTACTTGACCAGTCAAAATAACCACCGGAATGGAATCCATATAAGCGGTGGCAATGCCAGTTACAGTGTTAGTGGCTCCGGGCCCCGAAGTCACCAAACATACTCCCACCTTACCCGTGGAGCGGGCGAATCCGTCCGCAGCATGGGCAGCTCCCTGCTCGTGCCGGACTAACACGTGCTTGATCTCTGGGGTCTTATATAGCTCATCATAAATATCAATGACCGCTCCCCCAGGATAACCGAAGATCACTTCTACGCCTTCTCGTTTTAAGGACTCCACGATTATTTGGGCCCCGGTCATGGTCTTCCCCACGGCCTTAACCTCCTTGCTGTTTTATAAGGGCATAGATTTGGTCTTTCAAAGCCAACTTTTCCTTTTGAATTTGTTTTTTGCGCCATTCCTCTTGGGAGGATAAATAAGGTTTCTTCACAAGCTCCTCTAGTTCCCTTTCAAGGGCCTGGTGTTTTTCAAAAAGCTCTTTAATCTGGGGATCCTTTTCGGCATACTGTTTTACTAGTTCTTTGTCCATAGGCCTCTCCTTTTATTGGGATTTTTGAGGGTTGTCAAGAATGTGAAAAATATCTCAATAAGGAGAATCTCTGGGCATCTTTAATCTAATGCTAGCTAAAAAAAGCTTTGAAAGTCAAGGGGATAATCTTTCTATCTTATTCTAAAGG
>JALWWR010000038.1:0-320 GCA_026993045.1 Thermodesulfatator sp. | reverse complement strand
CTTCTGTAAAAAGGCTTAAAGAACTTTATTGAAGTCTCTAAATGAAAGATTTTGAAGGGGGGGTTTCATGAAAATCCAATCTCTGAGAAAGAGTTTTGGGTGGATTAAATTTTCTAGCAAAAAGGGTTTTGCAAAGCTCTCTAAATCGTATTAAATAGGCTAGAAATTTTTTTCGGAAGGAGGAGGCCATGGCGGAGCGGACCTATAAGATTGCGGTGATTCCGGGAGACGGAACCGGTCCGGAGGTTATCCGGGAAGGGGTAAAGGTGCTTGAGGCAGCGGCCGGTCGCTTCGGTTTCAACCTTGATCTCAATTACTTT
>JALWWR010000037.1 GCA_026993045.1 Thermodesulfatator sp. | reverse complement strand
GAGTGGCGGCGGGGGCCGTGGCCCAAAAGGTCTTGGAGCGTTCTGGGATTAAAGTGCGGGCCTATACCGTAGCCCTAGGAGGGATTAAGGCCCAGGCTAGGGATTTCGAAGAAGCGGAAAGAAACCATCTCTTTTGCCCTGATGCCGAGGCCTATCCAAAGATGTGTCAAAGAATCGAAGAGATCCGCCGGGAGGGAGATTCTCTGGGAGGAGTAGTGGAAATCTGGGCCACCGGAGTGCCAGCGGGGTTAGGGGAACCCGTCTTTGACAAACTGGACGCAGATCTGGCCAAGGCCTTAATGAGCATCGGGGCGGTCAAGGGAGTAGAGATCGGGGCCGGGTTTGCAGCGGCCGAGAAAAAAGGTTCCGAAAATAACGACCCTATCCGTCCCGAAGGGTTTGTCTCCAATAATGCCGGGGGCATCTTGGCGGGCATCTCTTCCGGCCAGGACATTGTGTGTCGAGTGGCGGTAAAACCCATCCCCAGCATCGCCAAAGAACAGCTCACCATCACCGAAGACGGTCAGCCGGTGACGATCCGGGTGGGAGGGCGACACGACGCCTCCGCCATCCCAAGGATTCTTCCCGTATGTGAAGCCATGGTGAGACTGGTTCTAGTGGACCATCTCCTGCAGCAATTGGCCCTTAAGGCCTTCCGGGAAAATGTACCGTTACCTTAAAGTCTTTGGCCTCCTCTTTTTGGTATCGCTGATCATCTTACTGGTTTTAAAATGGACCGCGGTCAAAAACTTTTGGTTTAGGATGACCCGACCTAAAGAGGCTCCTTCCATGATCCGGGCCCTGCCCTTTGACATATTACGGGAGAGAGAAAAATCCCGCCTGCCGAGACTAGAAAAACAACTCACCCCTACCCAAATCCTGATCCCTAACGTTATAGCCTTGCCCAAGGATGCCCCTTTGGGAGAGGTCCTGAGGGTGAGCGTGGTGCTAGAGGCCACCGATCAGGAGACCGCCCGCTATTTAGATGGAAGAAGAGGCGAGTTAGCCACCTTGGTGTTAGAAACCATTAGAGAGTTTCCCTACCGGGATCTGAACCGGCCCGAGGCCTTCCAAAAATTCAAAAAGGCCTTGGAACATCGGATTTTCTTTTATTACGGGGACAAGATTCGAAGCCTTAGCATCGTGGAGTTTGAGTGGCGTAAGGCCCCTACTTAAAGCCAGGCTTTGAGATCCTTCCAAAGGGCCTCCCATTCCTCTTCACGGCCTGGAGGAATCAAGATAAGGACCTCCCCTTCCCTGGTAGAAAGAGTCTTCATTAAGGCCAGGTGATCCCAGGCCTCGAGGACAAACTTCAAGAAGGCCATCCTAACAGGGGGAATCTTTAAGCGTACCTTGATACTTTCCATGGGACCCATTGACAATTCTTCCAGTTTTTGAGACCCTAGAAAAGACCTCCTTATGAACCATTACCGCTGGATACTCAAGCTCCCAGAGAGGGACAAAGTCCTCCAGCTCCAGAAAGAAAGCGGCTGGCCTCCCCTTCTGAGTCTCCTTTTAGTCAACCGAGGAATATGCGAGGCTCGGGAAGCCCTGCGCTTTCTTTATCCCCGCCTTTCGGACTTTGAAGATCCCTTCCAGCTCCCGGACATGAAAGAAGGGGTAAAGGTCCTGGGGGAGGCCCTCCGAAAGGGACAAAAGATCGGCATTTACGGCGATTATGACGTGGACGGGGTCACAGGCGCCGCGGTCCTTTACCTCTTTTTGAAAGAACTAGGGGCTGAGCCGGCGGTCTTGTTCCCTCATCGGGAAAGGGACGGCTACGGTTTCCACGCCCATCTACTTCCCTGGTTTAAGACCCAAGGGGTGGAGGTGATCGTAACCGTAGATTGCGGCATCAGCGCCTTAGAGGTGGTGGAAGAGGCCAAAAGACTCTCCCTCAAGGTCATCGTCACCGATCACCATGAGCTCCCTCCTACCCTCCCCCGAGCCGAAGCTGTAATTTCAGGGAAAAGGACTCCTCCTTCCTCTCCCTTTTATCACCTATGCGGAGCAGGGGTAGCCTTTGCCCTGGTCCGGGCCTTGCGAAGTTACCTTTTTGAAACCGGTTTTTTCAAAGACCAAATCCCCAACCTGAAACGCTATTTAGATCTGGTAGCCCTGGGAACTGTAGCCGACATGGTGCCCCTTAAAGGGGAGAACCGGCTCTTGACCTTTTTTGGGCTGCCGCTTCTTTCTGAAAGGGCCCGGCCGGGGATCCGGGCTCTGTGTGAGGTCTCTGGAATCAACGGCACCCTAGGGACGGAAGAGATCCTCTTTCGTCTGGGCCCCCGGATAAACGCCGCCGGACGGCTTAAAGAGGCTCGTCTGGCCTTTGAGCTTTTGGTCACCGAAGAAATCGGAAAAGCCCGAGAGCGGGCCGAGATCCTAAATCGCCTTAACGCTGAACGTCAGCGGCGGGAGCCAAAGGTCCTGGCTGAGGCCTTAGAGCAGATCCCAGCCAAAATCCCTTCAGGCTTGGTGCTCTTTCAAGAGGACTGGCCCTTAGGAATCTTGGGGATTGTAGCCAGCCGTCTGGCGGAACGCTATTATCGACCGGTGGTTTTGCTCACCCGTAAAGGAGATCTACTTAAAGGCTCGGGACGGAGCATTCCCGAGGTTGATCTTTACCAGGCCCTGGCCCTGGCGGCCTGCGCCGAAGACCTGGCTGGTTTCGGGGGGCATCCCGCTGCCGGAGGGCTTAAGCTTGAGGCCCCAAAACTAAAACGCTTTGCCGAGAATTTTTCCCGAGCCATCGAAGCCCAACTCTCCCGCCGCAAACCCCCTTTAAGGCTCGAAGAGCTCCAGCCCCAGCTCCATCTTGAAGCCCAGGCCGAGGTGCGAGAACTTCTAGACCCGAACTTCCTAGAGGGGTTCCAACGTCTGGCCCCTTTTGGTCCGGGAAACCCGGAACCGGTGATGGCCTTTTCGAACTTTGAGGTCCGCAACCCCAAACGCGTCGCCGAAAGACACTTGCGTTTCACCCTCTGGCAAAAGGGAACCGGGTTATCAGCCATCTTTTTCCGCCTCCCAGAAGAAAAATCGGCGCTTTTGCTGAAGACCCCGGACCTCCATTTGGCAGCCAGCCCGGTTCTTTCCCATTTTCAAGGCCGACAATATTTGGAACTCAAAATCTGGGACATAAAGGAGGGCAACGGTGAAGGTCAGCCCCTATATTTTCCGAGAGTATGACATTCGCGGCCGGGTGGAAGAAGATTTTACCCCGGAAGTGGTGGAAGCCATTGGGAGGGCTTATGGCACCCTGGTCCGGCGCCACGGGGGACAAAGGGTGGTCTGTGGCCGGGATGGAAGGCTCTCAAGTCCTCAGCTCCAAGAGGCCTTAATAGCCGGAATACGGTCCGCCGGGGTTTCGGTGGCCGACATCGGACTTACGCCCACCCCGGTCATGTATTTCGCCTTGTATTATTTCGAGGGCTTTCAGGGGGGGATCCAGGTCACCGGCTCCCACAACCCCCCGGAGATGAACGGTCTTAAAATTTGCTTGGGCCGCGAGACCCTTTTTGGCCCTCAGATCCGGGCCCTTTATGAGATGATCCAAAAAGAAGATTTTGAGAAGGGCCAAGGAGAGGTCTCGGAGCTAGAGACCCTAGAGCCTTACAAGGATTACCTTAAGAAACACCTTCGTCTGGAACGGCCCTTAAAGGTAGTGCTAGATCCGGGAAACGGCGTATGCGCCCTTACGGCCCCCGAAATCTTTCGGGCCTTGGGCTGTGAAGTGGAATGTCTCTTCTGTGAGGTAGACGGCACCTTTCCCAACCACCATCCGGATCCGGTGGTGGAGAAAAACTTGCAAGACCTTAAGCAAAAGGTGCTGGAAGTGAAGGCCGACTTCGGGGTAGGCTACGACGGGGACGGCGATCGTCTGGGAGTAATAGACGATCAAGGGAAGATCCTTTGGGGAGACCAACTCCTGATCCTCTTTGCCCGGGCCGTCCTGGAAGAACATCCCGGAGCCACCGTCATCGGAGAGGTCAAGTGCTCCCAAGTGATGTACGATGAGATTAAGCGGGCCGGAGGACGGCCTTTGATGTGGAAGACCGGGCACTCCCTTATCAAGAACAAAATGAAAGAAACTGGGGCCAAGCTCGCCGGAGAAATGAGCGGACACATCTTTTTTGCGGACCGCTGGTTTGGTTTTGACGACGGGGTTTACGCCAGTCTGCGTCTGGCGGAGATCGTCTCTAAGAGCGACCGCCCTCTTTCGGCCCTTTTGGCGGATTTGCCCCAGACTTTCTCTACTCCTGAAATACGAACCGAGTGTCCGGATGAAATCAAGTTCAAAGTAGTAAAACGTCTCACGGAACGGCTTAAGGCCGAAGGGCTAGAGGTGATCGATATCGACGGGGCCCGGGTAGTCTTTCCCGAAGGCTGGGGGCTAGTGCGGGCTTCCAACACCCAACCGGTCCTCGTCCTCCGATTTGAGGCCCGAAACCCGGAAAAACTTCAAGAAATTCAAGATTTTATCCAGAAAAGACTGGAAGAGACCTTAAAAGAAGTAAAGTGCAAGGCCTAAAGGATACCTTTTCTAAACTGTTTCAAGCCCCAGGGTTTAGGGAACGTTTTAAGGCCTGGGAGGTCCTTTCGGACTGGGAAAAACTCGTCCCCCCAGAGCTGGCCCGGCGGACCTGGCCTTTGGCCTTCTCTCAAGGACGCCTAACCCTAGGGGTGGAAGACCACGCCTGGGCTGCGGCTCTTAGGTTTCAGACTCAGCCTCTTCTATCTTTACTGAACCAGGCCGCGGGGGAGAGGCTTTTTCGAGAGATTAAATGGGTGGTGGGAAGGCCACCTTGGTATCGCAAACGGCCCCCTCGAAGACCCTGGCGCCCTTTGACCGAAAAAGAGAAAGCCCGCCTAGAAGATCTCCTTTCTCAAATCGAAGACCCGGAACTTCGAGAGGCCTTTAGGGGCTGGGGCGCAGTCCTCCTTCCGGGGCCGAAAAGAACCGACTGACCTCCTCGGAATACACCCCGGGCTCCTGATAAATAAACAAGGGGGGCTCTACCCGAATCTCGGGCTTTCCCCCCCGAAGCCCTTCCACCAAGACGAACCGGCCTTCGTCCTGAGGGTAGGAATGGACCAACCGCAAGCGTTTGGGTTCAAGCCCTTGGCGGCGCATTTCAGAAAGAAGGTCCGCAAGTCTCAAGGCTGGATATACCAAAACCATCTTCCCTTTGGGAACCAAAAGCTTTCGGGCGGCCTTAAGAAAATCTTCCAGACGAGCTAAGATCTCCGTGCGGGCGATCAGATTTTCGCGATCCGGAGGAAGCCGCCCCCTTTCAGGGGCTTTAAAGGGAGGATTGGCCACCACCAGGTCAAACCTTTCCGGTAAAAAAGGGGGCTTTCTCAGGTCCCCTCGAATGGCAAGTACTCTTTTTCCCAGTTTATTGGCGGCCAAAGTGAACTTCAGGGCCTGGACCAATCTTTTTTGAATCTCGAGGGCCGCTATCTTTACCCCGGGAAATCGTAAAGCAAGTAAGACCGTGACCACCCCACAGCCTGCCCCTAATTCTAGAATGCGATCCCTGGACCTGGCCCGTACAAAACCTGCCAAGAGCAGGGCCTCAATGGAAAAACGATAACCCTTTCGGGGCTGGCAAACGGTGAGACGACCGGAAAAGAGGCGATCTTCGGTGAACTCCTCTAACTCCATAAGATCAAGATCTCGGGCTCTGGCCCGTAACGCTGAGCCGCCGAGCCCTGGCAAACCGCAATCTCCAAAAATCCGTCGCTTCCAATTAAGGCCAAAGAAGCTCCCTCCGGGACCTCCCCATAGGTCTTGCGGAAGGGCAACCGCTCCCCTTCCACCACGATCTGAAAAGGGCCTCCCCCAAGGTCCTTATCCCTTATCGGAAGGATCAAGTTTCCAAAGCGGTCCACCCTCAACACCGGGACCTTTAGTCCCCCAGGAAAAGGTTCGGGTTCCGGAAAAGAGAGTTGTACCGGATCTTTCACCACCGGACCAAAGTAAGAAAGGGGGCGGCCTTTTAAGATCTCCGCCACCACCGGAGCAAAAAGGTCCCGGCCGTGAAAGGTGGCGCTGGCTTTCGGGAGGAGAAAACGCCTTTCTTCTAGGGCCCGAATTTCAGCGGAGGGATGATCCCTAAAGATCCAAGTGAAAAGACCGTTGTCAGGGCCTACAAAAAAGCGTCCTCCAGCCTCCACCACCAAGGCCCGGCGCAAGGTCCCCACCCCTGGGTCCACCACCCCTAGAAAAACCGAACCCTTAGGGAAATAAGGATAAGAAACTCCTAAAAGATAGGCCCCCTCTTTTACATCCTGAGGAGGAACTTCGTGGGTGAGATCCACCAGAAGGGCCTGAGGGACTCTCGAAAGAATGACCCCCTTCATAACCCCTACATAATGGTCCTTGAGGCCGAAATCCGTAAGGAGCACCACCGGGCCTTTCATAAAAGGACCTCCTCTAGCTCCACTTCTGGCAAAGACCTAGCCTTGGGGGTGTATCGTTTAAGAAGGGCCTTCACTTCCTCAAGATCGCCCTTTCCTCCCACCAAAAGGGCCACCGGACTGGGGAGACCCTTTAATCGAAAGACCCGGTCTGAAGGGGTAGCCAGGGAAAGCAGACGGCGATTCTCAGCCTCCTTTCGGCCCAAAATGAGCCAAGAATCTTCAGTGACGAAATGACGGCCTAGGAGGCTAAGTTCCGCCTCTCTTACTGAAAGGCCTCCCCGGATCTTTAAGAGCTTTTGGAGCCGTTCCCCGATCACAGGATCAGTCAAGATACAGCCCCCGGCTGGAGAGGGATATTCTTTCACGCCCAGGGCCTGGGCCAAACGCATCTGGGCTTTGCGGCCGCGGCCCGAAAAATCGTAAAGCCTTTCCCGATCCACTAAACCCTCCCTTTCAGGCTTGGTGGGGGGGAGACGTTTAGCGCAAAGGGGGCGAAGCAAGATATCCGTCACCTGCGCCTCTTTTTCAATATGTCGCATGATGTTTCGGCGCTGACTCATAGGCCTCTGCCCCACCACCTCCCCCGTAGCCAGAAAAGCGGCCCCAACCTCCGGTAGCATTTCTTTGGCCTTTCGTAACATCAGGATCTTGCAGTCGATACAGGGATTGGCCGCCGAACCAAACCCATGGGGCGGGGCCTTGAACATCTCCAGATACTCAAGGCTGATATCCCGGATCAGGCCCCGAAACCCATACTTTCCTCTGACCTCTTGATCAAAGGCCTCTTCCCGGTCCTTCCAGGACCAATGAAAAAAGGGGGTGATAAACCGCACCGCCCAGACTTCAAGCCCCTGCTCCTGGAGGACCTTCCCAGCTAAAATGCTGTCCAGACCGCCAGAAAATAGAAGCAAAACCCGAGCCTTAGCCACTTAGACCTCCCCTTTAAGGCGCAAAAACTCCTGTTCCTTCTCCTCTAGGCTCAAAGGCCGGACCTCGGTAAAGGTCTGCCCCTCCCGGATCTTCTTTTCCACTAAGAAATGGTGATCCGCCAAGCGAGCAATCTGAGGCAAATGGGTGATACATATCACCTGCTGGTGACGAGAAAGCTCTTTCAGTTTTTCCCCCACCTTCACCGCGGCCTTTCCGCCAATGCCGCCGTCCACTTCATCGAAAAGCACGGAGCGAGAATACTCTTTCTGAGAAAGGACGCACTTCAGCGCCAAACAGAA